>NZ_CM173243.1:2125000-2259572 GCF_057748235.1 Streptococcus sp. ZY171113 | reverse complement strand
ATCCCCCTCCTTAGGTCAGTATTCTTACATTTTATCATAAAGCAGCCGAGTTTTCCACAAGTTTTTGAAACTTATTCACATTGTGAAAACAACTAATCCACAACTTGTGGAAAAGTTGTGGATTAGTTGCTATTATTGGCAATTTAACCTATTTTTCTTGTGGAAATTCTTGTTTTTGGTTATTTATTTTTCCACAATATTCACTATTTTGTGGAAAAGATTGTGGAAATCATCCAAGCTGTCGAAATCTAAAATCAGGCTTCCTCTTCCCTGAGCTGACAGTTTGATGTGGGCTGACCTGCCCAAAGCTTTTTTGAGGGCCAGTTCCTGATCTGCTACAAAGGGGTCTATTCTCTTGGCTGTTTTTTCCTGCTTTTTCCCTGATTTGATGGCTTCTTCTAACTGCCGAACTGTCCATCCTTTCTCGATGATGAGGTCTAACCATTGGTCTTGTTCCTTGGTGGAATGGCTGAGCAGTAAGCGGGCATGACCAGGGCTGATGGTTTTGGCAATCAGGGCTTTTTTTGCGTCCTCTGATAGGTTGAGGAGGCGTAGGCTGTTGCTGATGTAAGGCCTTGATTTGCCCATGCTCCGTGCGATATCATCATGGGTCATTCCCTCCCTTTCCATCAAACTCTGATAGGCTCTGGCTTCCTCTATGGGATTGAGGTCAGATCGCTGAAGGTTTTCAATGATGGCCTGTTTCATGCTGTCACGATCACTCATGTCCTTGATGATGGCGGTGATGTCGGTCAATCCAGCCAGTTGACTGGCTCGAAACCGTCGTTCTCCGGCAATCAATTCATAGCCGACAATGGGAGACTGCCTCACTACGATGGGCTGAATGAGGCCATTTTCAGCAATGGATTGGGCCAGCTCTGCCAATTCTTCTTCAGAAAAAACCTGGCGGGGCTGGTAGGGATTGGGATGAATCTGCTTAATAGGAATGGTTTTGAGTTGTTCAGTCATGGGTACCTCGTCAAAAAACTCGCTTTACACTATTGTAAAGCGAGTTGCCTGTCCTGTCAATTATCTTGTCACACCCAAATCTTGATTAGTCTTTGTCAAGGTGATGTCAAAGGTCTGTTTTTGCCCCTTGCGGTAGACGGTCACGCTGATGGTATCCCCCAGTTGATGCTTGTAAAGCACACTCTGCAGATCACTGGCACTGCTGATGGTTTGACCTTCAATTTCAACGATGACGTCATAGAGCTCTAATTTGCCATGAGCAGGCATGCCTTCTTTGATGTCGGAGATGATGATGCCGCTGGCTAAATCAAGCGGAATCTGCAAATCGGTGTAAACTGTACTTGACACTTCTGCCAGATTGACCATGCTGATGCCGATAGCAGGGCGGATGACTTGACCGTTGGTTTCCAGTTGGTTGATGATGGCAATCACATCGTTGGATGGGATGGCAAAGCCCATGCCCTCAACAGCGACTTGACTACGAGAAGAGGTGATTTTGCTGGAATTGATGCCGATGATTTGCCCCTGAATGTTAATCAGGGGTCCACCAGAGTTACCTTGGTTGATGGCGGCATCGGTTTGAATGGCGTTGGTTGATACGGTTTCACCGTAATCGTTGGTCGAGGTGACCGTTCGGCTGAGACCAGAAACGATGCCCTCGGTCACGGAGTTGGCGTATTGGCTACCCAGGGGGCTACCGATAGCGATGGCTGGTTCGCCCAAGGTCAGGGTTGACGAATCCGCAAACTGACCAATAGTGGTGATGTTGTCACCAGCAATCTTGATAACAGCTAAATCTGAATAGGTATCTGCACCGACTAATTCACCGTCCAGTCGGTTACCGTTTGCCAAGATGATTTCCAGTTTTTCGGCTCCTTCGACAACGTGGTTGTTGGTGACGACATAAGCAAACTGACCATCCTTTTTATAGATAGCCCCAGATCCTTCACCATAGACGACCAGTTCGTCAGACTGATTAGGCAGGTTGCCTCCAAAAATCTGGCTGTAACCGCTGCGGCTGGTCTTGTAGTTGACAACGGAAACAACGGCTTCTTGAATGGTCTTGACGGCCTGGGTGGTGGCTGTTTGGATTTCTGTCTGACTGACAGTAATCTTATTTTCCGTGTTATTGGTACTGGTTTTCTGAGAAATGACTGTCTTGGCCTGGTTGTTGGTCAGGTAGAGGGTAGCGGCTGCACCGCCAAAACCACCTGCAATCAGGACAAGGAACAAGGTCATCAGTTTTTTGAATAGTGTTTTCATAAGAACCTCCTGCTTTTTTCCCCTATCTTATACAAGCTCACTTAATTATACCTTAAACAGTTGGAAAAAGAAAGTTTCCACAGCTGTGGAAAACCTTGTTAATAACTTGTGGAAATGTGGTATAATGGAAGCATGAAAGTTAAAGTAATCAGTGTTGGTAAACTGAAAGAAAAATACCTGAAAGACGGCATTGCCGAGTACACCAAGCGTTTGGGTCGCTTTGCCAAGATGGAGTTGATTGAGCTGGCCGATGAAAAGACCCCAGATAATGCCAGTCCTGTGGAAAAGTCTCAAATCATGGGCAAGGAGGCCGAGCGGATTTTGGCTAAGGTTGGGGAGCGTGATTTTGTTGTTGTTCTGGCTATCGAAGGCAAGCAATTCAGTTCTGAAGACTTTAGCCAACTCCTGCAGGATAAGATGGTAGGCGGTTATTCGACCATCACCTTTATCATCGGTGGTAGTCTGGGTCTAGATGATAGGGTTAAAAAACGAGCTAACCAACTCCTGAGTTTCGGGCTCTTGACCCTGCCCCACCAACTCATGCGGCTGGTCCTTGTTGAACAGATTTACAGGGCCTTCATGATTGCTGAGGGCAGTCCTTACCATAAGTAGAGGGGGAAAAATGACCAAATCCTATCGTATATTTGAAAGCTTACGGGTGACCCTATTGGTGACCTTTATCAGTGGCTTTGTCAACGCTTATACCTTTCATACTCAAGGTGGGCGGTTTGCAGGTGCTCAGACGGGTAATGTTATCATGATGATGGTTAACCTGGCCAAGGGAAGTCTGAGAGAAGTGGCCAGCTATCTTCTTCCCCTCCTGGTCTTCATGTTGGGGCAAGTCTTGGCTTATGTTGCTAGACGGTGGGCCAGAAAAAAAGGCCTGCGGTGGCATGCCTTAGGGGCTAAATTGCTGTTTGTCCTCCTCTTATTCACCGCCGTCATCAGCCCAGCGCCAGCCATTGGTTCCAATACAACCATCGCCCTTTTGGCCCTTTTCTCGTCCTTGCTCTTGGACACTTTCCGACGGGTTAGGGGCCTGGCTTACGCCAATGTTATGATGACCGGAAACGTGAAAAACGCCTCCCAGCTTTTGGTGATGGGTTTAGTGGAGAAAAATCCTGCCATCAGGCAACAGGCCTACCTAGCTTTTTCAGCGATTTTTGGTTTTATGCTCGGGGTTTTAGGAGCCAGCCTGATTGTTGCTTACTTTGTTGAGCATAGCCTTTTTGTGCTTTTGCTACCACTGTTAATCCTCAATTATATTATCGTAACAGAAAAACCAGCCTAAACAGGCTGGTTGCTTTTGATTCCAGCAGGATTCGAACCTGCGACCGTTCGCTTAGAAGGCGAATGCTCTATCCAGCTGAGCTATGGAACCTTAACAGTCTTATTCTATCAGAAATGGGTTAGCTTTGTCAATACGCAAGAAGATTTAAACAGGACAACCGCATGAAAAAATGCAGGCAACTATCTTTTTGAGTTACATGAATTTTTCGGAAATTTTCTTGAAAACACCTCGATATTCGGTACTATTCTATTCATCTCACGGAAATTATACCAAAATTTTCATCTAAAAAGTGCAGCACTTCTCTGAAAAAAATGCCAGTGTAAAAAATTGGATATTTCATCAAAAAAATTGAAAAAAGGGCTAGACAAAGTAATTATTATCTGCTAAAATAAATAAAGTAATCAAGGTTACCTCTGCTCCGTTGGTCAAGGGGTTAAGACACCGCCTTTTCACGGCGGTAACACGGGTTCGAATCCCGTACGGAGTGTCTCAACGCTAATCTAGCGTTTTTCTTTTCTAACCTAATAGATTAAAGGAAACTAGTTGATAGACTAGTGAGAGTTTAAATCTATCTGCTCCGTTGGTCAAGGGGTTAAGACACCGCCTTTTCACGGCGGTAACACGGGTTCGAATCCCGTACGGAGTGTCTGTTAAGAAGAGGTTGCCTCTTCTTTTTTGTTTTTCTGAATTGAAAAACCTCTCTGAGGAATAGTCAGAGAGGTGATGTCTTAGTGCTTCTTCTTGGCTTTGAGGCCCAGAAAAACTAGAAAACCGAGGAGGCCAGCGAGCGATAGCAAGCTACCTTCCTTGAACCCATGTGGCACAAAGGTCAGGATGATCTCTCCTTGGCCTTTTTTAGCGTCCAGCAGGATCAAGCCTTCTTGGGCTGCCTTGACTGGCAGAGGCTGACCATCTTGTTGAGCTGTCCATCCCTTGTCATAGGGCAGGGTGACCAAGAGAGAACTATCCTCTTGACTTTGGTAACTAATCTGTACCTTATTGCCTTTGGTTTTGGCGGTAACTGGCCGAGCCTTGATGGCCTCAAGGGCGGTTTCAAGGGCTTGGATGTCTAGAGCGTAGGCATTGGGCTGGTTAAAGCTGACACTCTCCGTTTCAGGGAACACCAACCGCAGATTGAGGGTGGTGTCTTCCTCGTAGTAGCCCAAGTCCAGCAGGCTGAAGGCATTGTCTCGTGTGTAGTCGAGGATGTGGCCGTTCAACTCCACCTTGATGGACTTGTTGTCCTCGTTTGAGCTGGTCAGGGTGGGCAGGCTCAGGTAGGCCTGACTATGACCGGGAACCCAGAGGCTTAGGTCCGCATAGGAGGAGCCGTCCGTGGCCTTGAGGGTGGTGATTCTCTGCTCCTGATTGGCTTGGGGACTGGTGGTTGTTTGTTTATGGAAATAGCTGAGCTCTAAACCAGCCAGGTGATTGAGGAGTTTGGTCTGGTTGTCCAAGGTTTTTGAGGTCAGTTCAATCTCCTGGTAAGGCTCCCCTGTTAACAAGGCCAGAGGTAGGGCATGCTGGTTGCGGTAGAGGAGGAGGTTACCAGACTGGTTAAAGAGGTCAAAGCCATACTTGTTGATGGGCTTGTCGTGGACATTGTAACGGACGGCGAATAAGCTATCTGCAATCAAGGTGTTGTTCTGGTAACGGAGGTTGAGGTTAGTGCCGTCAGATCGGAAGCCCAGCTTGTCCAGGAGTTGACTGGATTTGCGGTTTCGGACGGAGGAAAACTGAGAAATCCCATTGTAGCCGTGTTTCATGCTGTCGTTGCCTGTCTGCGGCAGCCATTTTTCAAAGCGAAAGAAATCCGCTTCTGTCGCATCAGCAGCCTTGACAAGCTTGTCAAGGTCTGTCAAGTTGCGAGCGTAGCCCTCCCGTGAGGGGAAGTGCCAATCAGAGTTGAGGGCAGTCAACTGGTAAAAACCGTTGATACTGGTCTCAAAGAGGGTAAAGAAAACGGTAAAGATGATGTAAAGTTTCCTGTCAATCTGTCGGCCATGATAGCTGATCAGAATAACGCCATAGGCCAGCAAAAAGCAGAGGGTCAGACTAAAGTTTTCCAGGGTCAGAAAGTCGTAATGCTTGTGGAAGATAGCCACTCCTGTAAAGCCAGCTGTCAAGATACTTAGGCTAGGAAGCAATCGCTTGATAGTTAGTTGGTCGTGACGGTTGAGGGTTTCAGCAGCCATGTAGGTGATGACAACTGAGAAGACCCAGGAGTAGCGGTGCAGGAACATGTTTGGTGCGTGCATGCCCTGCCAAAAGAGGTCCAGGGGTTCCAGATAAAAACTGGCGACAATAAAACTGAGTAAGGCTCCATAAGCCAACTTGACTGGCCATTTGATGGACTTGACTGTAAAGAAAGCCAAAGCTAGAATAAGTGGAAAAAGGCCGACGTAGATGGTTGGAATGGAACCGAACTTGGTCGTGTCATAGGCACCTAGCATGTTCTTGGCGAAGGGATCCAGATACCAAGACTGGTCTGTCAACCATTTTGACAGGTCTGTCAACTTTTCCCCATGGGTCTTGAGGTCTAGATAAGTTGGCAGGAGCATGACCGAACTGGTCAAACCAGCCAAGAGGGATACGATAATGAAGTCACCTAATTTTTTCCAGCGGTTTTTGAAGTCCCAAGAGAGCTGGGTCAGAAACCAGAGGGTGACGAAGATGGCTGTCATGAAACCAAAGTAATAGTTGAGCAGAAAGAGGCTTGACAGGCTTGTAAAGTAGAGCCAGCAGCTCTTCTTGGTCAGCAACTGGTGGAGCCCTAGTAAAATCAGGGGAACCAAGATAAAGACATCCAGCCACATGGTGATTTCAATCTGACTGAGGGAAAAACTCATGAGAGCCAAAGAAGTTGATAGGGAAATAACCAGCCAGTGATTGAGCTTTTTATAGATAGTTGACAGACATGTAAAGTTTGTCAAGCCTGTCAATCCAATTTTGAGCAAGGTCATCAGGTAGATGGCGTCAGGCATACTGCTTCGGTCAAAAACGTAAACCAGAGGTGAGAGGAAACTGCCTAGATAGTAGCTGGTGAGAGCATAGAAATTGAGGCCAAGACCGCTGGTGAAACTATAAAAGAGACTGTCTTTTCCGTGGAGAATATCCCTGAGGGTATTGGCGAAAATAACGTATTGGTGGAAACCGTCGCTGGCTAGGATGGTCGTCTCACTTCCCCACCAGATGTTCTGAGTTGCCAGACCGATTGACAGGATGGTCAAGGGGATAAAGAAACTGGCCAGATAAAAGAGGGATTTTTTTCTCATAATCGTGTCCTAGAAAAAGAGAGCTGGTTGCCCAGCTCTGCTATGATTATTGTGCCCAGAGGGCTTTAACCTTGGCTTGAACCTCAGCGTTTTCAAGGAACTCATCATAGGTTTCATCGATACGGTCAATGACACCGTTCTTAGAAATAACCAGGATGTGGTTGGCCAAGGTTTGGATAAACTCGTGGTCATGGCTGGCAAAGATGATGGATTCTTTGAAGTTCTTGAGGCCGTCGTTGAGGGCTGAGATGGATTCCAAGTCCAAGTGGTTGGTTGGGTCGTCAAGCACCAGGACGTTGGATTTGAGGAGCATGAGCTTGGACAGCATAACACGCACCTTCTCACCCCCTGACAGGACGTTGACAGGCTTGAGCGGTTCGTCACCTGAGAAGAGCATGCGGCCTAGGAAACCACGCAGGAAGGTGTTGTCGTCTTCTTCCTTGCTGGCGAATTGGCGGAGCCAGTCAAGGATAGATTCGCCACCAGCGAAGTCCTTGCTGTTGTCCTTAGGCAGGTAGCTACGTGAAGTGGTTACCCCCCACTTTATTGTCCCTTCGTAGTCGATGTCTCCCATGAGGGCACGAATCAAGGCTGTTGTCTGGATGTCGTTTTGACCAATAAGAGCTGTCTTATCACCTGGACGCAGGATAAAGCTGATGTTGTCCAAAATCACTTCGCCTTCGATGGTCACTTTCAAGTTCTCAACGGTCAAGAGGTCGTTACCAATCTCACGCTCCGACTTGAAGTTGACGAAGGGGTATTTCCGGCTGGATGGGACAATCTCTTCCAGCTCAATCTTGTCCAGCATTTTCTTACGCGACGTCGCCTGTTTGGACTTGGAGGCGTTGGCGGAGAAGCGGGCAACGAATTCTTGGAGTTGCTTGATTTTCTCTTCAGCCTTGGCATTGCGATCAGCCTGCAAGCGAGCAGCCAACTCAGATGACTCCTTCCAGAAGTCGTAGTTACCCACGAAAATCTTGATTTTACCGAAGTCTAGGTCAGCCATGTGGGTGCAGACCTTGTTGAGGAAGTGACGGTCGTGGGACACCACGATAACGGTGTTATCAAAGTCAATCAGGAAGTTTTCCAACCAAGTGATGGACTGGATGTCCAGACCGTTGGTCGGCTCGTCCAGGAGCAGAACATCTGGCTTACCAAAGAGGGCCTTGGCCAAGAGGACTTTTACCTTGTCACCGTTAGCCAGTTCACTCATGTTAGCATAGTGGAGGTCTTCAGAAATGTTAAGGTTTTGGAGCAACTGAGAGGCTTCAGCTTCAGCTTCCCAACCGCCCAGTTCAGCAAAGGTACCTTCCAGCTCAGCAGCACGGTTACCATCTTCCTCAGTGAAGTCTTCCTTCATGTAGATGGCGTCTTTTTCCTTCATGATGCTGTAAAGCTCGTCGTTACCCATGATAACCACGTCGATGACCCGCTCGTCCTCGTAGTCAAAGTGGTTCTGACGAAGAACAGACAGGCGTTCGTTTGGTCCAAGTGACACATGACCAGTTGATGGCTCGATGTCACCAGCCAGGATTTTCAAGAAAGTTGACTTACCAGCACCATTGGCACCGATAAGACCGTAGGTGTTGCCCTCGGTAAATTTGATGTTAACATCGTCGAAAAGTTTACGGTCGCTAAAGCGGAGTGACACGTCTGAAACTGTAAGCAAATTGGTTTACCTCATTTATTTATAATCCCTTTCATTGTACACAAAAACACCATTTTTTTCAAGGTTTAGCCTAGACTTTTTCGGGGAAATAGCAGAGCAGACCGAGACTATTCAGAACAGATAAACTTGACAAGGTTGTCAACCTTGTCAAGTTACTGTTAATTCTTAGCTTATTTACCAGTTATGAACCAGTAGATTTGATTTTTTTTCAATGATTATTGTATCCTATCATCAAAAAGAAATGAGGTGACTTCATGTCTAAGAAGAACACTCGAAACCATTTTTTAATTCGTTTAGGTGGTGCCTTCCTTTACTTGGTCTTGTCACAAGTCGGGCTGATTGTTGTCTTTAGAAATGACCTCCTCAATGGTTTTTACAAGCCTTGGAAATTCTATGCGATGGTCATAGCTATTGTTCTCAGCAATGTGTTAGTCGCACAGGATATCTATAAGCACTATAAGAAAGACTTGAAGGAAAGCTAAAAAGTTGACATACCAGTAAAGGTTGTCAACTTTTTGTAAACTAGGGGGCGATTAGATGGGTGGCAGGACATCTTCGTCAGCCAGTTTTTTAGATAGAAAGAGAGTAACAATGACTAGAGATTCTAATTCTCTCTTATTTGATATAAGCGTTTGTCTCTGGAGTTGGTGTTCTCATTCCACTTCCACCACCATAGTAGGACTTTTGTTCTATGATGTTAAATGAAGCTCTCTTCCCACTATTAAAAAATGCTGTGCCTGAGAAAGTTGCTGATTTAATTCGACCTGTTTCAACAGTACCACTAACTGAATTTCCGATAGAATTTTTACCGCTAACAGTGTACACAGGGTTTTTGCCCTTGCTAAAAGTGACTGTCACCAAACCGGTAAAATAGTATCCCTCAGATACATTTGGGGAATAAGACCACCAAATCGTTGACCTATCATCGTGTATAAATAGTTTGGCTATGCCAGCTGGACCAGATTCAACGGCAAAGGGGCTAACTTGGCTACGAGCACTGACAGATGAAGTGGTCAATGGAATGAAAATTAAGAGTAAAATAGAGAATATTTTAACAGTTTTTTGAATGTCATAAAAAATCTCTTTCTTTTTTTTTATTTTTAAGTTAGAATATCATAAAAAAAGAAAGCGAAAACAACATGGAAAAACCAATTTTTTTAGAGCATCATTTTGGTAAAAAAATAGCATTTGACAGAGTGCTCAAGGAAGAGGATTTTCGGGTTGGCTATGTTGATGACTTAGTCTTTGTTACGATTACCGATAATTTTTTGCCTAATCTTACATTTTTGCTAGGTAAGTTGGGTAGAGTGGGAGTGCAGTTCTCATTCACTCCAGGAATTGATATTACTGATGGTAATAATGAATTAGCAGAGCTTCAATTTTGCTTGACAGCTGATGCCATCAGAACCTTAAATAAGGAGTATGACGACTTCTAAACTGGTGGTAGAATGTCCTCATCCGCCAATTCAAAGTGCTTGGTCAGGCTGAAGCCTCGGCCGTGAACTTGGGTAGCTGGCATGATGATGATAAAGGCTGTTGGGTCGATAGCTTGGATGAGGTGTTCAATGGTTGGGACTTCAACTGTCAAAACGGTGACCATGAGCATGCGTTTTTCCTGACCAGTGTAGCCACCGTAAATGGGAATCTCAGTCACGCCACGGTTGGCTGCGTCAGCTATTTTCCCCTTAATCTCAGCCGAATGTTGGGAAATAATCATGATGTTTTTGGAAGATTGGAAGCCCGTCATCATGAGGTTGACCACATAGCCGATGATGACCAGAGCTATGATAGAGTAAAGGACCCCATCCACATCCTTGAAGGCAATGAGGCCAGTCAGGACAACCAAGCCGTCAATGACTGTCATGATAAAACCAAGGGACAGGGGTGTGTATTTTTCGATGATTTTGGTCGGGATACTGGTGCCCCCTGTTGAGGAGTTGCCCATGAAGACCAGCCCAAGACCGATTCCCAAGATAACGGCTCCGAAAACGGCCCCGAGCAGCTGGTTGTTGGTTAGGCTGGGCATCTTGGACGTCCAGTTGATAAAAATCGGAAAAATCCAAGAACCGTAGAGGGTCGAGACAAAGACCGAACGTCCTAAAAAGACATAGCAGAGAATGAGGAGGGGGATGTTAATCAGGAGGATAAAGAGGCCACGGTCCCAGCCAAAGATGGCTTCCATACTGATGGCCAGGCCCCCGATACCGCCTGACACGATGTTATTTTCCGCCATAAAGCCGTTGACCCCGATGGATGAAATCAAGCAACCGATGGTAACTAGAGCGTAATCCCTGAGTTTGGTTTTCATAGCAATCCTTTCTGATGTTTCACGTGAAACCTTTTCTTCTATTATCCTAGCTTGTGGGGTGGTCGTCAAGAGGTTTTGGAGAAAAACTTGACAGATTTGCCCAAATCAACTAGAATAAAATCATCAGAAAGAGTAGGGAGTTCTCGTCTGTCAGAGAGTTGGCGGTGCTGCAAGCCAATAGGCGACCTCGTGAAATGGGCTGATTTACAAGAGACGTCAACCAATACGCGTCGGGCAGCACCCCTTACCGTGCAAGAGAGAAGGCAGCTGTCAACCAGTTGTCAAGTTGAGGTGGTACCGTGTCAACCAGACGCCCTCACGCCAAGTTTTTGGCGTGGGGATTTTTCTTTCCCTAACTCACCAATTGAAGATTAAGTCATAAGGAGAAATCATGACCAAACCAATCATTCTGACGGGCGACCGTCCAACAGGCAAACTGCACATCGGCCACTACGTTGGCTCGCTCAAAAACCGTGTCCTCTTGCAAAACGAGGGCAAGCACGACCTCTTTGTCTTTCTGGCTGACCAGCAGGCTCTGACCGACCATGCCAAGGACCCGCAGACCATTGTGGAATCCATCGGAAACGTGGCTCTGGACTATCTGGCAGCAGGCCTTGACCCAGCCAAGTCAACGATTTTCATCCAGAGCCAGATTCCAGAGCTAGCGGAGCTGACCCTCTACTACATGAACCTGGTGTCTCTGGGACGCCTGGAACGCAACCCGACCGTTAAGACCGAGATTGCTCAAAAGGGTTTTGGCGACAGTATTCCAACAGGTTTCTTGGTTTACCCCATTGCTCAAGCGGCTGATATCACGGCTTTCAAGGCCAACTTGGTACCTGTTGGTACTGACCAAAAACCTATGATTGAGCAGACTCGGGAGATTGTTCGTAGCTTCAACCATGCTTACAACTGTGAGGTTCTGGTGGAGCCTGAAGGGCTTTACCCGGAAAATGAGGCGGCAGGCCGCCTGCCAGGTCTGGATGGCAATGCCA
Source organism: Streptococcus sp. ZY171113 (assembly GCF_057748235.1). Classification (NCBI taxonomy): domain Bacteria; kingdom Bacillati; phylum Bacillota; class Bacilli; order Lactobacillales; family Streptococcaceae; genus Streptococcus; species Streptococcus sp. ZY171113. The sequence goes on along the minus strand of NZ_CM173243.1, from coordinate 2,247,802 downwards.
AGATGTCCAAGTCCCTCAACAACGGGATTTACCTGGCCGATGATGCCGACACGGTCAAGAAAAAGGTCATGTCCATGTACACCGACCCCAACCACATCCGTGTTGAGGACCCAGGCCAAATCGAGGGCAACATGGTCTTCCACTACCTGGACGTCTTTGGTCGTGAGGAAGACAAGGCTGAAATCGAAGCCATGAAGGAACACTACCAACGTGGCGGTCTTGGCGATGTCAAGACCAAGCATTACCTCTTGGACATCATGGAGCGTGAACTGGCCCCAATCCGGGAGCGTCGTCTGGAGTTTGCCCAGGATATGGGCGAGGTTTACCGCATGCTCCAGGCTGGCAGCGAAAAAGCCCGCCAAACAGCCGCTCAAACCCTGTCAGAGGTCAAGGCTGCCATGGGAATTAACTATTTCTAAACCACAAAGAGGCTGGGACTAAGTCCTGGCCTCATTAGTTTTTTCTCAATAGTTAAACTTGACGCAGAGGTTGAGTGCTTCAAGGCGTATTAGCCTTGAAGGTGGGAAATCTTGAGTTACCTTGCAACTCGACCCTCTAATTCGCTGATTTCATCAGCTTTTACAGCCCTAATCAAGGGAGTGAAACGGTCTGGGGAGAGACGTTTCAGTCTGAACGATGAAAATAAGGGAATGAGGGAAAATCGAACCCTGTGGGTTACCGATTGAGTCCCACTCCCTTTTTCTCTTTTTGGGGCAAGACCAGCCCAGTATTAGCTAGTCACTCCCAGACCAGCCTTATCAGCTCTGCTATTTCCCCAAACCTAAGGTTTCATCTTGTTGATCACCAGCCAAAGTAGCCCGGCATAGACCAGGGCAAAGCCAGCAAAGGCCCACCAGCCCAAGTGGCTGATGATGGCAGGTCCTAAGCCAAGGCCCAGACCAATCAGTAAGGCCCTCGCCCAATCTTTTTTAGTCATGCTAGTCCTTTCTTCTCACCTTAAACCATAGGTAGAGGTTGAGCCCGATGATGTAGAGAATGGTGCCAACTAAGGTAGCCACAGCCAGAAACTCAATAAAACCAGCGACAGGTTTGAGGACAGGGACCTGCTTGGCTAGCTGGATGGCAAAATAGGCGAGAAAGCCCAAAAGGGCAAGTTTGTATTTTTTCATGCCAGTTCTCCTTTGTTCCGTTTTTGGTCTTGTGACGACCTGTTCTTACTTCTATTATATCATCTGGCTAAGACAAGGACAAATTTTTGACGAAAAATTGGAAAAAATACTCTTCATTTTCTTGACAAATGATTTTAGCGTGATATGATAGTAACAATAAAAAGAAAGAGGTTTTACCATGTCAAATTGGGACACTAAATTTTTGAAAAAAGGCTTTACCTTCGATGACGTCTTGCTGATTCCAGCAGAGAGTCACGTCTTGCCGAATGAAGTGGATATGAGCACTCGTCTAGCACCTAATTTGACCCTGAATATTCCGATTATCACGGCAGCTATGGACACCGTGACTGAGAGCCAGATGTCTATTGCCATGGCTCGTGCTGGCGGTCTAGGTGTTATTCATAAGAACATGTCCATCGAAGCCCAGGCTGAGGAAGTGCGTAAGGTAAAACGGTCAGAGAACGGGGTTATCATCGACCCATTCTTCCTGACCCCTGAGCAAAAGGTTTATGAGGCTGAGGAGCTTATGGCCCGCTACCGCATCAGTGGTGTGCCGATTGTGGACAGCCCTGTTAGCCGCAAACTGGTGGGGATCATCACCAACCGCGACATGCGTTTCATCAGTAACTATGATGCCAGCATTTCTGAGTACATGACCAGCGAGGAGCTGATCACCGCACCTATCGGGACAGACTTGGAAACGGCCGAGAAGATTTTGCACGAGCATCGCATCGAAAAACTGCCTTTGGTTGATGAGCAAGGCCGCTTGTCTGGTCTCATCACCATCAAGGACATTGAAAAAGTAATCGAGTTCCCTAATGCCGCCAAGGACAAGTTCGGTCGCCTCTTGGTTGCTGCTGCTGTTGGCGTGACTTCTGACACCTTCGAGCGTGCCACAGCCCTCTTTGAGGCGGGTGCCGACGCTATCGTTATCGACACAGCTCACGGGCACTCGGCTGGCGTTCTGCGTAAAATCGCCGAGATTCGTGCCACCTTCCCTGACAAGACCCTGATTGCGGGCAATATTGCTACCGCTGAGGGCGCACGCGCCCTCTATGAAGCAGGGGTTGACGTGGTCAAGGTGGGTATCGGACCAGGTTCCATCTGTACAACCCGTGTCGTTGCGGGAGTTGGTGTGCCTCAGATTACAGCCATCTACGATGCCGCAGGCGTGGCGCGTGAGTACGGCAAGGCCATCATTGCTGACGGAGGTATCAAGTACTCAGGTGATATCGTCAAGGCCTTGGCCGCTGGTGGTAATGCCGTCATGCTTGGGTCTATGTTGGCTGGTACCGATGAAGCCCCAGGTGAAACTGAAATCTTCCAAGGCCGTAAGTTCAAGACCTACCGTGGTATGGGTAGCCTGGGTGCTATGAAAAAAGGCTCTGGTGACCGCTACTTCCAAGGTGGTGTCAACGAAGCCAACAAGATGGTACCAGAAGGTATCGAGGGTCGTGTGGCCTACAAGGGTGCTGCGGCTGACATCGTCTTCCAGATGGTTGGCGGTATCAAGGCAGGTATGGGTTACACGGGTGCAGCTAACCTTACCGAACTTCATGAAAAAGCCCAGTTTATCGAGATGTCTGGTGCAGGTCTGGTTGAAAGCCACCCGCACGATGTTCACATCACCAACGAAGCACCAAACTATTCAATTAGCAAGTAATCTTGACAGGGGCTCAGTCTTCTGTTAAGCTAGAAAGAGTTGGTCCTAGCTCAGTCTGGACCACTCTTTTTCTATAAATAAGCACTTGACAGGTCTGTAAATCTCTTGACAGAGCTGTCAATCAACTGTAAAGGAGTTATCATGCAGGGAATTTTATATGCCTTGGTGCCTATGGTGGCCTGGGGAAGTCTTGGATTGGTCAGCAACAAGATTGGGGGCACGCCCAACCAGCAGACCTTTGGGGTAACGCTGGGTGGATTTGCCTTTGCGACGGTTATTTTTCTTTTTGTTCAGCCTAGTTTGACCTGGCAGACCTGGGTCTTTGGGATTCTAGGTGGACTGCTCTGGTCTTTGGGGCAAAATGGTCAATTTACTGCCATGAAACACATGGGGGTGTCTGTGGCAAACCCATTATCGGGTGGTAGCCAGCTGGTGACAGGTAGCCTGATTGGTGCCCTGGTTTTTGGTGAATGGACCCAGACCATCCAATTTGTTTTGGGCATCATTGCCCTGATTAGCTTGATTATTGGTTTCTATTTCTCCAGTAAGGTTGATCCTGATAAGCCTGCTGACAACCAAGTTAATCTGGATTTTACTAAAGGTTTTCAGGCCCTGACCTACTCGACCTTTGGCTACATCAGCTATACGGTCCTCTTTAACAATATTATGAAGTTTGATGCACTTTCAGCTCTTTTGCCCATGTCCATCGGGATGATGCTGGGTGCCGCTGCTTTTATGAAATTTAAGGTCTCCTTGGAACCCGTTGTCCTCAAAAATGCCTTTGTAGGTATTCAATGGGGGCTGGGGAATGTCTTTATGCTCCTGGCTGCCCAGTCAGCGGGTCTGGCTATTGCCTTTAGTTTCTCTCAGCTGGGAGCCATTATCGGTATTATCGGGGGTATTATTTTCCTAGGGGAGAAAAAGACTAAGAAGGAGATGACCTGGGTTTACATCGGGATTGCTTGTTTCCTTGTTGGGGCAATTTTACTTGGTATTGTGAAATCTTACTAGGTTGACAGGGTTGTCAAGTGAGGTTGACAGTTTTGTAACCATGAAAAAGACGGCAAAAGCCGTCTTTTTTGATGATGTAAACTAGGTACCTATCTCTGATAGTCTCCGTTGCACACGGGAAAAGGCTTCTAAATCAGGGCTTTTGTCAAGTGTCCCCATATCAAGGGCTTGCCATCCTGCTGCTGTCAACAGCTGAGCAAATCGATCTTTGGCAGAGGAGTTGTCGCTAGCTAGGAGCATTAGTTTGTTTGGCGTATCAATGGCCTTGATAATAGTGAGGTAAGGAAAGCGTTCTGTTAGACCCAGGGCTGTTGATTGCAAGGCATTAGCTGGTCCAGTTTGGTCACCATGTTGAAGAGAGGGGCTCATGTCAATGATGACCTTGTGGACTAGATAGTCTTGATTGGGGTAAACGAGGCTGATCATGTCCTCGTAGGGCAGAGTGAAGAGGACATGATCAGCCTCAATAGCGTTATGGTCTCGGGTTAGCAGTTGGGCAGGAAGATTGGCTTCTTGAAACTGTTGGGCTAATTCTGTCGCCAGCTGACTTTGACCGATGATGGTTAGGTCAGTCCCCATAGGCTAGTTCTCCTCTCGAACCCCGTACTGATAAGGCACTCCAAGGTGTTCCCGCAAGGTTTCTCCCTCATAATCCTTATGGAAGACGCCTCGCTCTTGAAGAATCGGCACAACCTCGTCCACGAACTGTTTCAAATCGACCTTGTAGGTGTCCGGCATGACCCAGAAGCCATCGGCAGCACCGGCTTGGAACCAGTCGGTCAAATAGTTTGCGACGTCTTGAGGTGTTCCAACCGCAGCTGGGTGGTAATCAATGACAGAGTGGTAGACGATTTCACGCAAGGTCCATCCCTCACGGGCTACCTTGATGACGTTCTCAATCCGAGGGTCGCTGTATGGGGTCACCTGAACAGCGTCTAAAATACTTGGGGAAATCGGTTGTTCAATATCAGCTGGTGTGAAGTTCACCCCCAAAATGTGACCGATGTAGCCGATGCGTTGCAGGAGGGGCTTGCCATCCATAAAGGTTGCATGACGCTCAATAGCCTCTTTTTTGCTATTTCCCATCAGGGGCATGACACCAGCGATAAATTTGATGTCATCGGCCTTGCGACCGTTAGCAACTGCTGCCTCAAGGAGGGCCTGACGCATGGCTTGGCCTTGTTCAATGGTGTACAATTCACCGACAAAGACATCAGCGTATTTACCAGCGTAGGCAATGCTGTTGGCTGAGCCGCCTGAATGGATGATAACAGGCTGCCCTTGCTTGGATGGTGGGATCGGAAGGGTTCCTGTTAATTGAACATAGTCCCCACGAATAGCAGCTGTTTTGACTTGGTCATAGTCGGCAAATTCCTTGGTGTCATGATTGAGTTTGAGGGCATCTTCTCCCCAAGTCGCCCAAAGGGTTTGGACAGCTTCTGTAAATTCGTAAGCCTTCCCATAGCGGTCAAAGCTCGGTGAGATAGTCACGCCATGGGCTTGGGCACTGACACCGTTGGCACCTGTCACGGCATTCCAAGCGGCCCGTCCCTTGCTGACAGCGTCCAGGGTTTTGAACTGTCTAGCCAGCTCATAAGGATTGGACCAGGACGTTGCCCGAGTCACTCCCATACCGATGCGTTTAGTATGGTTACTCACGATGCTGGCAATTAAGAGGGGATCCATGCCCATGGTCTGCATATCACCGTTATCGCTGGCTTTAATGCCTGGAAAATCACCAAAAAACATGAATTGGAATTTCCCTTTTTCGGCCAATTGAGCTGCTTCGATATCTACGGAAATGTCTGGATAATCAGAGAGTTTAACCTCTGGATCCAACCAAGATCTAAAATTCAATCCTGCCGCACCAAACATGGCCAGGCCGATGAGCATTTGTTTTTGTTCTGTCATTTGTCTTGTCTCCTCATTTTATGATAGAATAAGTTTAACAGAAGCTGACCCGCTTGAAAAGACGGCAATTTTAAGTGGTTTAGTACACTTTTTTGAACCTTTTGATAGAAAGGCAGTTTATGACTAAGATTTGTCCCAAAGGTTTTTTACAGGAGGATCTTGAAAACCCTACCCCTCTCTTTTTCCTGCTCTCACCCACACCCTGCTTTCAGGTCGCTGGAAGCCCATGATTTTGGATTTTTTGGAAAATGGTGCCCAGCGATTTAGTGCCATTCAGAAACACCTGGGCAATCTGTCCCAAGGGTCTTTGACCAAGCAGCCCAAGGAAATGGAAACCGACCAGCTCATCAGCCGAACGGTTTATCCCCAAGTTCCGCCCCGTGTGGAATACAGCTTGACCGACAAAGGCAGGGCTCTTTTACCGATTTTGGAGCAGATGGTGGCTTTTGGACAGCAATACCAGCAAGATGCTCGTGTCAAGGAGGTTGACTGAGTTGTCAATATGATTGACACTATTGTAAATATAGGTTGACAGTAGAAAAAAGATGGCTAAGCCATCTTTTTCTTATATCAGCCAGTGAATTAATTGGCTACCGTAAAGCGTTCAAAGAGGTGGGCCTTGCTTTCCATATCGTCAACAATAGCGGCTGCTAAATCTGGTAGGCTGATGTCAGCTGGTTGGCCATCTGTGGTCAGGAGGACTTGGTCTTGGCCGATGCGGTAGCTGCCTGTGGCTTCAAATTGGACAGGAGCGACAGCAAACATGGCAGCTGGGGACAGGAAGGCCCAGTTGATGTCCCGTCGTTCTCTGAGCTCATTCAAGAGTTCCCGCGCAGCATTTGCCCCAGGGTAAACCTCAGCAGGAAAGTCTGGGGTATCCACCAGCTGGAGGTGATCGGCCACATAGAGGCTACCCGCACCACCGATAACGAGGAGGTAAGGCACCTCGGCCTGTTTGGCGGCTTCAAGGATGGCCTGGTAGCCTTTGGTAAAGTCCTCAGCTAGGTTTGGGTTTTCCCAGCCAGCATTGTAGGCGGAAATAACAGCGTCAACCTCAAGCAAGGCCTCTGTAAAGTCAGGGCTGTGGACGTCAATGGCACGAGCCTCAATCAAATCATGCTGAGGAATCTTGTCAATGTGTCGGGCTAAGGCAAGGACCTGGTGACCACGGGCAACCAATTCCTGAACACTAGCACTGCCGACCAAACCGGTTGCACCAATAACGGCAATTTTCATGAGAATTTCTCCTTTTGTTGTAATATTTTTAGTTACAACAAAAGATTAACACGTTTTTGTTGTCATGTCAATTGTTACAACTCGATTTTTTTCAGTTTTTTTGTTAAACTGGTTTTGAAAGGAAAGGTTATGGCATATTCGACCAAATTAAGCATTGCAATTCATATCCTGCTCGCCATTGTCCGTTTTGGAGATGAGGAGCGTCAGACTTCCACGGCTTTGGCTAGTAGTATTCAAATCAATCCTGTTATCGTGAGGAACCTGCTTCAGAAATTGAAGGCGGCGGGTTTGGTTCAGGTTGACAAGGGGGTTGGAGGCGCCCGCCTTCTTAAAAGGCCTGAGGAGATTAGCCTCTATGACATCTTCCTTGCGGTTGAAGAACGGCAGGAGCTCTTTAAGCAGCACGACAATCCCAGCCTTAACTGCCCTCTGGGCCGGCAGATTGAAGGTTTAATCAAACCTGACTTTGAGGATTTGGAAAGTCAACTTCATCAGCACTTGAGGGAAAAGTCCTTGCAGGAACTGGTCAATCGGATGGACTGATAAGAGCTTAGTGGTTAGGTATTTTGAAAGATGGTTGACAAGATTGTCAATCAATCTTTACAACTTTGTCAACATTAAAAGACGGGTTCTTACCCGTCTTTTAATGTGCCATTTTCGATGTGGAAAATCTTCAAATCATCTGGTAGGTTTTGGAGGTGGTCCAGACTGGTTGTGGTGATGAAGGTCTGGACATTCTCTTTGATGCCTTCCAGTAAACGCAGTTGCCGCTGATTGTCCAACTCGCTCATGACGTCATCCAGCAGCAAAATCGGGTAGTCACCCGTTTGAGCCTTGAAGAGTTCAATCTCGGCCATCTTGAGGGACAAGATTAAGCTCCGATGCTGGCCTTGGCTGCAAAAATCAGCTGGAATATCATTGATGAAGAAGGTTAAATCATCTCGGTGGGGACCGATGGAAGTGGTCCGTTTGAAGATATCCCGTTGGTGATTCTTTTCCAACTGGGCCAGGAAGTCTTCCTTGATGGTTGACAGGTCTGTCAAGGTGACAGAGGACTGGTAGCTGATGGTTAGGTGCTCCAGCTGATTGGAGATGGCGTGATGGTTCTTGTCGGCCTCGATTTCCAGCTGTTGGATAAAGTCCAGCCGGTGCTTGATGACCCGACTACCGAAGTCAGCCAACTGGTCGTCAAGGACAGACAAGAATACCGTGTCAACCTTGTCAGAGGATTTGAGGTAGGCATTGCGTTGTTTGAGGACGTGGTTGTAGCTTGACAGGTCTGACAAGTAGAGGGGCTTGATTTGGCCTAGGTCGATATCCATGAACTTACGACGCAGACTCGGTGAACCCTTGACCAACTGTAAATCTTCTGGGGCAAAGAGGACTACAGTCATCTTGCCGATGTAGTCAGACAGCCTGGTTTGCTTGAGATGGTTGGCTTTACACACCCTTCCCTTATCTGTCAAGATGATGTCAAGGGGTAGTTTGCCGCTGGCACGGTGAACCAGGCCGCTGATACTAAACTGGCTTTCGGTAAAGTTGACAAGTTCCTTGTCAGACCGGGTCCGATGGCTGCGGGTCAAGGCTAGAAAGTAGATGGCTTCCATCATATTGGTCTTGCCTTGAGCATTTTGCCCGAGAAAGATATTGAGTTTGGGTGAAAAGTGAGCCTCTGCCTCGGTATAGTTGCGGTAATGGTTCAGGTGAATGTGTTCTAGCCACATCAGTTTGCTCCTGGGAAGCGGACGGCAGGTTTCTTGGCCTTGTCATCTGTTTTTCGGTAGGTTTGGGTACGGCCTTGTTGAGCTGTTTTCTTGCCCTTATTGGCCTTGCCTTGGGCTGATTTGGTTTTGGCTTGTTCTTTTTTCAGGTTCTGGTTCATCTTTTTGACCAGTTCAGCCACCCGTTTTTTCTCGGCGAGCTCCAGTTCCCGCTCGGCTATTTCCACCGAAGACGGAGCAATCAGGGTGATGGTCTGACCTTGAGCAGGGAGTTCAACCACGTCGCCCAGGCGGAGCTTTTTGCCGCGGCGGTTTTCAGGTTCGGCGTTGACCAGGACGGTGTGCTCGGCCAAAAAGCCCTTGATGGCACCGCCGCTTTGGATGATGCCAGTCTCCTTGAGCAGGGCCTGGAGGGTGATAAATTCGGTGAAAAGTTTGTAATCCATGATGTCCTCGACTTTCTTTCCTCCTATTATAGCATTTTTGGGTCAAGTCGGCTAGAAAATGGTATAATGGAAAGACGAGACTAAACAGTAAGGGGCGGCTATGAAGATTGTTGATGGGGTCTACCTCCACTTTATTAAGGCAGAGCAGTTTAAGACCAACCAGGTGACCTGTCGGTTTTCAGCCGATGTGACCAAGGTCAACAAGGCTAGGCGGGCTTTGGTGGCCCAGTTGTTAGAGACGGCTAATGCTACTTACCCAACCTCCCGCCTCTTTCGACAACAGCTGGCCAATCTCTACGGGGCCCATCTGAGCACCAGCCTGTCAACTAGGGGGTTGGTTCATTGTTTGGATATTGACATGAGCTTTGTGGCCAACCCTTATGTGCCTGGACACGAGGATCTGGTGAGTGAGGCCTTGGCTTTTTTACGGTCGGTTCTTTACAAGCCCTTGACAATGGCAGAGCAGTATCAGAAGGCATTTTTTGACATTGAGCAGGTCAATTTAATCAATTACCTTGAATCAGACCGAGAGGATGTTTTTTACAGCAGTGACTTGTCTCTGGCTCGTCTTTTCTTTGAAGAAGAGGCTTTACAAGGTTCCAAGTATGGTAGCCCTGAGCAGGTTGCTCAGGAAAATTCTTACACTGCCTTGCAAGAATTTCGTCGCATGTTGGCTGAGGATCGAATTGATATTTTTGTGGTTGGGGATTTTGAGGAGTATCCGATTTTACAGAGCATTCATCAGTTTACCTTTAGACCTCGCAATCCACAGTTGAATTTCCTCTACCAGCAGGAGTATTCTAACATCACACATGAGGAATTGGAGCAACGACCTGTCAATCAGTCAGTCTTATCTTTGGCTTACCATGTGCCTGTGCTCTATGGTGATAAGACCTATTTAGCGGGCTTAGTTCTCAATGGCATTTTAGGCTTGTTCCCGCATTCCCTACTCTTTACAGAAATTCGAGAGAAGGCAGGTCTGGCTTACAGTATTTCTAGCCAATTCGATCCTTACCATTCCCTCTTGAAAATTCAGGCAGGGATTGACCGTTCAGCTCGTCAACAAACCATGCGTCTTATCAATCAACAATTGAGTCACTTGAGGACAGGACGATTTTCGTTGGAATTGGTGACTAAGACGAAAAAAATCCTCCTAAGCAATATCAAGCAAGCCCAGGATAATCATAAATCCTTGGCTGAGTTAGCCTATAATCGCTCTGTTTTTGGTGACAAGATGCTATCTTCAGAAGCCTTTATTCAGGCTCTAGCTGCTGTTACGAAAAAGGACGTGATGGCAGTGGCTCATCTGGTTAAATTACAGGCGGTTCATTTTATGGAAGGAGAGGGGTAATGACGGTTTTAGAGCGATTAAATTATGACCATATTGGTCAAGACCTTTACCAAACAGTTTTGGAAAATGGACTGAACCTGGTCATCATCCCAAAACCTGGCTATAAAGAAACGGTCGGCCTCATCCAAGTTGCCTACGGTGGAATTGACACAGAGTTTACAGTAGTTGACAAACCTGTCAAGACACCAAATGGTTTAGCTCATTTTCTAGAACATCAGATGTTTGAGCATGAGGACAAGGGTGATTTTTCCCAATTGTTTACGAGTTTAGGAAGCGATAGCAATGCCTTTACCAGCTTAGTTGCAACCAGTTATTACTTTTCTGGACTGGATAAGGTTAAGGAATGCTTGGAACTCTTACAAGATTTGGTCAGTCAAGCTCGCTTTACAGACCAGTCAATTCGTAAGGAAAAATCTGTCATCAAGCAGGAAATTGATATGTACCAGGATGACCCTGATTATCGCTTATACAGTGGTTTGTTGAGTCAACTTTACCCTCAAAGTCCTCTGTCTGAGGATATTGCTGGGACACCTGCTGGGATTGATGGCATTAGTCGTGAAGACTTGAATTTGGCTTTTGAGACCTTCTATCAACCTCAACTGATGACCCTTTTGGTGGTTGGAGATGTCGCTGTTGATGAGGTTTACAGCTGGGTTAAGGAAAAGCAACTTTCTTGTCAACATACTGTCAACTCAATCCTTGTCAAGCATGAGTTGACGCTACTTCCTGTTGTCAAGAAGGATTCTCTTACCATGGAAGTTGGCATGCCTAAGCTCGGGGTTGGCTTCCGTCTGCCTATTTTTCAAGGGAGTTTAATCAAGTACCGCTTGGCTTTGAGACTCTACCTTAACATGATTTTAGGATGGACATCAAAAACCTATCAGGACTGGTATGATAGTGGTCGGATTGATGATTCTTTTGATGTTCAGATTGAGGTTAATGATCGGTTCCAGTTTGTCATGATTTTACTTGATACCAAAGAACCAATTGCCATGGCGACCAAGATTAAGCAGGCTGTTAAGAAAGTGGCTCAGAATAAAGACATTTCTGAGGAGCATCTTTACACGCTGAAGAAGGAAATTTATGGGGATTTTGTGGCCAGCTTGGATCGGCTTGATGACCTGGCTATGGCTTATTTGGACCATGCAAGGCCGATGGAATCCTTCTTTGATTTTCCAGATCATTTGACGGAGTTGACCTTGGATGAGGTTCTTTCTTTGGGACAAGAGGCATTTAAGTTGGCAGAAATTGCTGAATTTACGATTTTTCCCAGCTAGATAACTTAACAAATCCAAGATTTTTGGTATAATTAAACTAAACGAATAAGAGAAAAGGATAACCCCATGACGAAAACTGTAGGTGACTTGCTCCGTGAAGCAAGAAATAAAAAAGGATTGGCTTTACAGACCATTGAACGGTCAACAGGTATCGCTACCCATAATTTGCTGGCCATTGAGTTGGATCAGTTTGCATTGATTGATGAGGCCCAGCTGGAGTCTTATTTGCGGACTTATGCAGAAGCTGTTGGTTTGGATTATCAAGTGTTGACCACTGCTTCTGGTTTCACCCTCACGCCATCTGCTAGTACAGAACAAGTGGCTGCTCCTGAAACTCAAGTCACTGCAAGTGCAGCGACGGTATTGCCAAGTCCCTCAATTCCTGCAGACCAGCCTGCAACTTCTGGTCATTTAAGCCGTCGAGCAACCCGCCAATCAGGCAAGGAAGGTTCTGGTGGCCTCTTCAAAGTGGTGGTGAGCTTATTGTTGCTAGCCGCACTTGTCTTTGCCGGTTTTACCCTTTACAAGGAATATTTTGCTAATGGGTCATCGAAAACGGAGGTCTCTGAACCATCGTCTACGAGCACCGCAGAAAGTTCCTCAACAACAGCTTCTAGTAGCACTGCTCCATCTTCGTCTGCCCCAGCAGCTAAATTTGCTATTACTGGCGGAGGGGATGCCATCACGGTCAATGTGACAGGGGCGAAAAAACCGGTTAAGATTGAGTTGAGTTTGACCGGAGCAGAGCAAAGTTGGGTAAGTGTCAGCAATTCAGATTTAGGTGAAGGTGGAACCTTGCTAAATGCTGATAAGAAAAGCGTGACCGCAACAATGATTGAGGGAGCCAACCAATCCTTTATCGAACTTGGGATTACTCAGGGCTTGACGATTAAAGTTAACGGTCAGACGCTTGACATGTCAGCTATCACAAGCCCAACAACCAGTGCGATTACGCTGAACGTTGAGTAGGCTAGACACATGTTGAAAAAAGAAAACCTTCCCAATCTCCTGACGGTGGTTCGGATTGTCCTGATCCCTGTTTTTCTGGTCTTTGCCTCCATTCCTGATGTCTTGGTTTGGCACCAGGTGGCCGCTGTAATTTTTGCGGTGGCTAGTCTGACGGATTATCTGGATGGCTATCTGGCTAGAAAATGGCAGGTGGTGACCAATTTTGGTAAGTTTGCTGATCCTCTGGCTGACAAGATGTTGGTCATGAGTGCCTTCATCATGCTGGTTGGTCTGGATTTGGCACCTGCCTGGGTCTCAGCTCTGATTATCTGCCGTGAGCTGGGAGTAACGGGTTTACGCCTGCTCCTGGTTGAGACCGGCGGCGAGGTTCTAGCGGCAGCCATGCCCGGAAAAATCAAAACGGTAACCCAGATGCTGGCAGTAATCTTCTTGCTCCTGCACTGGTCGCTTTTGGGCACCATCACCCTCTATGTGTCCCTCTTTTTCACCCTTTACTCGGGCTATGATTACTTCAAAGGGGCTAGTTTCCTCTTTAAGGACACCTTTCAGTAGGAGCGGACATGATTAAGTTAGAAGACGTTTATTTCAAATACGACAAGGACAGCCAAGCCTATGACTTGGCTGGTCTGTCGTTTCACGTGAAACAAGGCGAGTGGGTTTCCATCATTGGTCACAACGGCAGCGGGAAATCAACAACGGTTCGCTTGATTGACGGCCTCCTAGAGGCTAGTCAGGGCAAGATTTTTGTGGCTGGTCAGGAATTGACTGAGGAAACGGTATGGGACATTCGTCGGCGGATTGCCCTGGTCTTTCAGAACCCTGACAACCAGTTTGTGGGGGCAACCGTTGAGGACGACGTGGCCTTTGGTTTGGAGAACCAAGGCCTGGCTTATAGGGAAATGGCAGAGCGGGTCAAACAAGCCCTGGTTCAGGTTGGCATGTGGGACTATCGGACCAAGGAACCAGCCCGCTTATCGGGCGGTCAGAAGCAACGGGTGGCCATTGCAGCGGCCCTTGCCTTGCAGCCAGACATTATTATCTTGGATGAGGCCACCAGCATGTTGGATCCCAAGGGGCGTCTGGCCTTGATTGGACTGGTTGAGCAAATTCGCCGAGAGAGGCCAGTCACCATCCTGTCCATCACCCATGATTTGGATGAGGTTGCCCTGAGCGATCGGGTTCTGGTTATGCAGTCTGGCCGCTTGGTCTTGGATTGCAGCCCGCGGGAGCTTTTTGCCAAGGGTCCAGATCTGCTTCAATTGGGTTTGGACCAGCCCTTCTCCAGCCAGCTGGCTGAACAGTTACGGGCAGCAGGTTTGGCCTTACCAGAAGGCTACCTATCAGAAGATGAATTAGAGGACTACCTATGGGAATTACACTCACAGCAGTAGATTATACCTATCAGAAGGGAACGCCCTTTGAAGGGCGAGCCCTTTTTGATATCAATTTGAGCATTGCCAAGGGCTCCTACACAGCGGTTATCGGCCATACCGGTAGCGGCAAGTCAACCATCATGCAGCTGCTCAACGGTCTGCACCTGCCTGCCAAGGGTCAGGTAGCGATTGATGATTGGGTCATTAGCTCAACCAGCAAAACTAAGGACATCAAGCACCTGCGGCAAAAAGTTGGACTGGTTTTCCAGTTTCCTGAAAGCCAGCTCTTTGAGGAAACTGTTCTTAAAGATGTGGCCTTTGGCCCGCAAAATTTTGGCAAGTCTCCTGAAGAAGCCCAGGCATTGGCCAGAGAAAAATTGGCCCTTGTCGGGATTGCTGAGGACCTGTTTGACAAGAATCCCTTTGAACTATCTGGCGGTCAGATGCGTCGGGTGGCCATTGCGGGAATTTTGGCCATGGAACCTAAAGTTCTGGTTTTGGATGAACCGACCGCAGGCCTGGATCCCAAGGGCCGCCGCCAATTGATGACCCTCTTTGAGCAGCTCCATCAACTGGGTTTGACGGTTGTCTTGGTGACCCACCTGATGGATGATGTGGCTAACTACGCTGATCAGGTTTATGTTTTAGAGGCTGGTCGCGTGGTGAGGGCTGGCCAGCCTAGCGATGTTTTTCAAGACGTTGACTTTTTAAGGGACAAGCAACTGGGCTTGCCTAAGGCGACAGCTTTTGCCCATCGGCTGGCCCAACGGGGCATGGTCTTTGACCGCCTGCCCATTACAATGGAAGAATTAAGGGAGAAACTGGTCCATGGATAAGTTAATTTTAGGGCGTTATGTGCCTGGGGAGTCCCTTTTGCATCGTTTGGATCCCAGAGCCAAACTCTTGGCCATGTTTGCTTTTATCATGGTCATCTTTTGGGCCAACAACCTGGTGACCAACCTCTTGGTCCTGGTTTTTGTGGTGAGTTTAGTGATTCTGTCTCAGATTCGCTTGACTTACTTTATTCAAGGGATTTTACCCATGCTGGGATTGATTCTGTTCACGACCAGTTTTCAGCTCTTCTTTACTCCTGGGGAGCCTCTGGTCAAGCTCTGGTTCCTGCAGGTTACAGATAGGGGGCTCAGTCAGGCCCTGATTATTTGCGCCCGCTTTTTCTTCATCATCATCTTCTCCACCCTCTTGACGCTGACGACCACGCCCTTGAGCCTGTCGGATGCCGTAGAGGCCCTGCTTCGGCCCCTAAAGCCGCTCAAGGTGCCTGCCCATGAAATTGGGCTCATGTTGTCCTTGAGCCTGCGGTTTGTGCCGACTTTGATGGACGATACCACTCGGATCATGACGGCTCAACGAGCCCGAGGGGTGGATTTTGATGAGGGCAATATCTTGCAAAAGATTAAGTCGGTCATTCCAATCTTGATTCCCCTCTTTGCAGCTAGTTTTAAGCGGGCTGAGAATCTAGCTATTGCTATGGAAGCTCGAGGCTATCAGGGAGGAGATGGGCGGACCAAGTTCCGCCGCCTCATCTGGTCGTTTAAGGATAGTCTGGCAATGGTGGTCATGCTTGGTCTAGCTCTAGCTCTCTTTTTCTTGAGGCAAGTTTAATGGTAAAATCAATCTCCTATGATGACTGATATCATGGGAGATTGGTTTGTTTAGGGCTTAAATATGATGAATTTTCGTTAGTTTTACCTTTTCTTCATCTAGCCACAATAATTAGACATGAAATATTAACAATTTTGTAACATTTCCAAGCTAGAATAAGGTGTACTAAAGAAAAGGAAATAACTTAATATGTTAAAAAGAAGTCGGTCACGACGGGTAAAACGACTCAATCATTACAAGTCACTTTTGGCTTTGGTTTTGGTGACCATTATTAGTGTTCTTGGTTTGAAATGGTTTGGTCAAGGGTCAGTTCAGGACGTTGCTGTCGCTGATACTCAAGTAACCAGTCAATCCTCAACTCTACCATCTTCTTCACCGATTGAAGTGGTTAACCTTTCAGCGAAGATTGAGACTTCTGAGTCAGTACCTAGTTCTTCTCGTCAAATTCAAGAACCATCTGGCTCAGAGCAGGCTGCCTCAGTTTCTCAACAAGTGGAAAAAACGGAACCAGTCATGGAAGAAGTCGTTCACGTAGAGGAAGCTGTCGCTTATTACACTGAGCCAGTTGTAGAAGAAACGGTTGTTTATACCCAGACGTCAGCTCCCGCGACGACCTCTTATCCAGTGGTCTTGTCAAATGGTAACACAGCAGGTGCTATTGGGACAGAAGCGGCAGCCCGTATGGCTGCGGCTACTGGTGTTCCTCAGGAAACTTGGGAGTACATCATCGCTCGTGAATCTAATGGAGATCCTAATGTTGCTAACTCATCAGGAGCCTCAGGTCTTTTCCAGACTATGCCAGGATGGGGATCGACAGCAACTGTTGATGACCAAATTGATGCTGCTCTTAACGCCTATAATAACCAAGGTTTGGCAGCTTGGGGTTTTTAATTGTAAAAGGAACTCGAGTGAGTTCCTTTTTTCTTGTCATGAGAATGGCAGAGCAATCAGCTTATCGTCTAGGATTGAGCTGATAGAGCTCAAAACAGAGAGCTTAATCTGTCAATGACTTGTCAATCAATTCCTTGTTCAAGTTGACAGCTTACGGGAGCCTAGTAATCTTTTTGGCTTTTTCAGGAGCTTTCTTCCTTGTTAAAATTTGAATACAACTTATTTGGGTTGACAGATTTGTCAACCTGGTACTGGCTTAGGAGCTCAGCTATTCTCCAAAAATCTCCTTACTGTAAAATTTACCAGTCGGTGTGGCAGCGAGACCACCCTCAGCAGTTTCCTTGAAGGCTGTCGGCATGGCCTTGCCGACCTGGTACATGGCGTCA
Organism: Streptococcus sp. ZY171113; assembly: GCF_057748235.1. Classification (NCBI taxonomy): domain Bacteria; kingdom Bacillati; phylum Bacillota; class Bacilli; order Lactobacillales; family Streptococcaceae; genus Streptococcus; species Streptococcus sp. ZY171113. Next base: position 2,230,814 of record NZ_CM173243.1, on the reverse strand, counting down.
ACCACCTCGTCTACAGGAATCTGGGATCGGATGCCAGCCAGGGCCATGTCAGCCGCAATCATGGCGAAGGAAGCCCCCAGGGCATTCCGCTTAACGCAAGGGACCTCAACCAGGCCAGCCACGGGGTCACAAATCAGGCCTAGCATGTTTTTGATGACGAAGGCCACGGCCTGGCTGGCCTGAAAGGCTGTGCCGCCTGAGGCCATGACTAGGGCAGCTGCGGACATGGCAGAGGCTGAGCCAACCTCTGCTTGACAGCCACCCTCCGCTCCTGAAATGGAGGCGTTGTTGGCGATGACCAGGCCAAAAGCCCCTGCGGTAAAGAGAAAGTCCAGCTGCTGGTCATTGTCCAGACCTAGCTTGTCAATGGCGACATTAAGGACGGCAGGGAGACAGCCAGCTGACCCAGCGGTCGGTGTGGCACAGACCAGGCCCATCTTGGCGTTGAGCTCGTTGACAGCCATGGCGTTGCGGACAGCGTAGAGGACGCTACTGTCAGCCAGGGTCTTGCCTGCGGCGATGTACTTGTCCATGAGGACGGCATCGCCACCCGTCAAGCCGCTGATGGACTTGCTTTCGGTCAGGCCGTTGACAACGGAAGATTTCATGACTTCCAGGTTTCGCTGCATGATAAAGCGGCTTTCGTCCTCGGTTCGGCCAGTTAATTCAGTCTCGGTGGCCAGCATGAGCTTGGCCACATTGCCCCCAAAATCATGGTCGGCCTGTTCAACAAGTTCTTTAATGGTGTAAAACATGGCGGGTCCTTTCTAAAGGTTTACAGTTTTGTCAACCTAGTCAAAGAAATTGACATTATGGAGATGCGGGATGTTGATAATCTCCTTGACAGCTTCTTGACAGTTGCGGGAATCTACCTCAATAATCATGATGGCTTTTTCGCCAGCACTCTCACGGGTCACGGTCATCTGGGAAATGTTGATGCCATAGTTGGACAGGATATTGGTCACCTTGGCAATCATGCCAGGAATGTCCTGGTGGACGATGATAAAGGTCGGCGTGTTCATCTTGAGGGAGACCGAGAAGCCGTTGAGCTCGGTCACCTCGATATTGCCCCCACCGATAGAAATGCCTGTGATGCTCATGTTCTTATCGCCCTTTTTGACCGTGATTTTGGCCGTGTTGGGGTGGGGGGCATTGCTGTCCTTGATGATGTTCCAGTAGATCCGCACCCCTTGCTGGTGGGCGATTTCCAGGGAGTTTTTAATGTCAGGATTGTCCGTGTCCATGCCCAAGATGCCTGCGACCAGAGCCAGGTCGGTCCCGTGGCCCTTGTAGGTCTTGGCAAAGGAGTTGTGGAGGTGGAAGGTTACCTCATCAGGCACTTCTCCAAAAATGGAATGGACAATCTTGCCAATCCGCACAGCCCCCGCCGTATGGCTGGACGAGGGGCCAATCATGACCGGCCCAATAATATCAAAAACAGACTGAAATCGAAGTGTTTTCATGGCTCGCTCCTTATTACTTGTCCTTTTATTATAACACGATTTCCGAACTTTTTCTCCTCTTTTTTTTGGCCAATAGCAGAGCTGACCAGGAGATTTTTCAGCTAATTTTTGGTATCATAGAAGCACTTGATTTTCCCTAGAAAGGCTCCGCTATGCCCCTCTTATCCAAGAAAAAAGCCCGCAAGGTCATTGAAGAAATCATTGCCCTCTTTCCAGATGCCCAGCCCAGTCTGGACTTCCGCAACCACTACGAGCTCCTGATTGCCGTCATGCTGTCTGCCCAGACCACCGATGCGGCCGTCAACAAGGCCACCCCAGCCCTTTTTGAGCGATTTCCGACCCCTCAGGAGGCGGCTCTGGCGACACCTGATGAGATTGCTCCCTACATCGCTCGGCTGGGCCTCTACCGCAACAAGGCCAAGTTTATGCATGAGTTGTCCATCCAGCTTCTTGAACGCTTTGACGGCCAGGTGCCCCAGACCAGAGAAGAACTGGAGAGCCTGCCAGGCATAGGCCGCAAGACTGCCAATGTTGTCTTGTCTGTCGGTTTTGGTATACCAGCCTTTGCTGTTGATACCCATGTGTCACGCATTTGCAAGCATCACAAGATTGCCAAGAGCACGGCCACTCCGCTAGAAATCGAAAAACGCGTCATGGACGTTTTACCGCCCGAACTCTGGCTACCAGCTCACCAGGCCATGATTTACTTTGGCCGGGCCATCTGTCATCCCAAGAACCCAGACTGTGACCAGTACCCACAACTTTACACCTTTGAGGACTAGGCTGACAGGAGAGTCAATTAAACTTGTAGTGTGCCTGGTTTTTAGAATAAGACAACGGAGAAGAATGGATGAAAGTTTTTAAGAATAAGCTTCTGTTGATTTTGCTACTTTCTTTGGCAATTTTCATGACGGTAGAGTATTACACACGGTTTTATATGCCTTATACTGATAGCGAGAGTCGTGTCTACTATGATGGTTTTGAACGCTTTAATCCCGATAGTATTCAAGTGTTTCCAGATTATTTTGCTAGTCCATTAGGGGCAGACCTTTGGTATACTGACGACTATATTATGGGGGTTAACTTTTTGGTGCACTCGGATTTTTATCGTTTGAAAAATCCTAAAAAAGAATATTATCAGCTGTATATTTTTGATCGCCAGTCGCCAGAAAAAGAACCTGAGGTGGTTGACCTCTTCGACCTTCTGTCTGAGAAACAATTAAGACGAGATCGCCCTAAGTATATCTGGACTGACTTGTATAAAGATTCAAATCGGGATAAATCCTATGTTGAGATAAATGTTAGACACGATAGTGATAAGAAATCTGATGCCTCAACATTTAAGTCCTACTTCTATGATTTGGAAGCAAAGAAACTCCTGTCTGATGACTCCAAACCTAATTTTAGCGATTTGGATTGGGCTAGTTCAACTAAAGATGGTGGTTGGCGGGAACGAACCCCTACTTACTGGTCAACCATTTTAGGACGCTCTGGCTTACCTATTGAAGGGCTTTCTCCAGGTCGTCGTTTTATGGTGTCTATTGACGAGGACGTGCTTCCTCATCTGACCTTGGGAGAACGCTACCCTCATCTCGTATCAGTAAATCAAGATATTAGGTTTTGGGGGGATGAAGACATGGACTGGACCTTGGAGCAGAGCCACCAGTTCTTGGATTTGTTGAAACGCAAGGAGCAGGCTAATTTTATGGATGGCTTGCTAGCCGACCCTAGTCAGGGCAACTTGAATGGGGATGGCTACTTTAGGAGGGTCGTCACCCTCGATAATCAAGCTCATGTGCTCAAATCCTTTGAGGACTACAATCGTTATGTGTACCACCGTCAAGAACTACCAATGGCTGATTTTTTGGCCAGAGAAGATGTTCGGGCCATTTTACAGGATGAAAAGTCTTCGCGTTTTCCGCTGGGGATCAATCTTCTAGATAACTCTGTGTTTACGATTGACTTGGCGGATAGAGACAGTCTATACATTATCAATGATGACTACTTTGATTTCGCTATTTTTAAGGCTATCCAGATGGAGAGAAAGGGGCGACACTATTATGAAGACTTACTTATTGGTCGTTCTGATTTGACAACCTATACGGAACTGATAGACAATCCTAAAGAAGTGATTGGTTATGATAGTAAAATCTTGCCTGTTCCGTATTATTATTATGACACCATACTAGAGATTGAGGAAGAGGAAACCTTGGAGCAGCTCTTTAAGCTCTTGACAGCTGGTAAAAAAGCCAACCTCCTAACTGTTCTCCAGATTTCGCAAGCGGCATTCGAAAAAGGTGATGTTACTTTCCGTGATGAAGTTTATGATAGGGGCTATCTTATCTCTACCAGCGATGTGAGAAATCTTATGACAGGTCCTTATCGCATTACGGACCCGACAAGTTTGCACTTGGCTACTTTAAACAACGTGGTCATCTTTGTCAAAGATGGGAAAATGACACCAATTCAATTAGCCGTTCCAGAAAAGTCAGCGAATTGATGAACAGGGGTGCTCTCTCTGACTTTGATGCTTGAGTTAGAACTGATAAATAACTTGACAGGATTGTAAAGATTGTGTAAAGACCGCTAAAATTGCGGTCTTTTTAGTTTTTTCAAGGCCTTTCATGATATACTATAAGAAATAGTCATGCGGAGCTTGTGGTCGCGGGCGTACATGGCAAAGCCCAGGCTAAAGCCACCGCCAGCCGAGTCGCCCATAAGGGTGATGTTGAGCGGGTTTGCCGTCTCTGCAAGGATCTGCTTGTAGAGAGCCTCCATCTTGGGGAAGGCGTCCTCATGGGTGTAGGCAGGCGCCTTGGGGTAGATGGGGAAGACCACCTTGGCGTCCAAGGCCTTTGAGAGGTTATCCAGGGCTGGAAAATGGAAGGGGGTTGGTTGGGCCACATAGGCACCGCCGTGGATGTAAAAGAGCACCTTTTGGTTGGGGTCCTGCTTGTCGTTCCAGGTGAAGACCTGCATGCCGTCCACCCTGGTTTCTGTTACCTCTTGGGAAAGCTTGGGTTTGGCAAAGGGCTGGTCGCTGATGGCCTGCTGCTCAGCCAGAAAGGCTTCAAATTGCTCTTCTGGCTGCTCCTCTAGCCCCTTCTTGGTGCCGTTCAACCAAAAGTAGCCTTCCACCACCCAGCTGGCTAGAGACCGTTGTTGGATGAGGCGGGCATAGCCCCATAGCAGAGCGGTGATGGTGAGTAGGACCAGGCCTGCTCGTTTCAGGTGTTTTGTCATGGTTTTTCTCCTTCTTGTGTTTTGGACTTATTTAGTATAAACTATGAAGTAACTTTATAGTCAAGGAGAACGTTCCATGAACAGCAAAGAATTTGTCGCCCGTAGTGGTCTGGCCATTTCCACCGTCCGTTATTATGAAAAAATCGGCCTCCTGCCAGTCCCTGTCCGTGGGAATAACAACTACCGCTCTTACGAAGAGCGGCACCTCATCCTTGCCCGATTTATCAAGGACATGAGCTTGAGTGGCTTTTCCCTCAAGGACATCGGGGTCTTTTTAGAAGACCTACAACAGAAACACGACCTGACCGACGTGGCCAAGGCCAACCTGCGTGACCGCCTGCTGGAAATTGACCAGCAGATTGAGCAACTGGGTCAGCTCAAAGCTATTTTATCTGATCTGCTTGAATCCCAGAGTGAACTAGTTTCCCTGCTGGCAGCCTTGCAGGACCAGTTGTGACTTCTTAGCCAAGTTGAAAAAACAAAAACAGCTGTTCCTCAAGCTCAGGCTAGCTAAAGGAGCAGCTGTTTTATGATTGGTTAGAGAAGCTACATAAACACTATGGTTGACTGATAAAGTCTAAAATCATCTCATAAGCAGCCTGAGCTGCTCCGGTTTTATCGTATTTGAGGTTGGACAGGTAGCCGTGGGCAGTTAAGCCATAGGTCTCCTCGTCCGTGTGAAAGTAAGTATTGGTCACCCCAAGCTGACTGAGTTTGTCGCTGAAGGCTCTCATATCTTCTGGGAAACCGTCAGCTGTGCCTGCCAGCATGATTGAAGGTGGGTAGTCAGCTGTCAGGTAAGGGATGGGGTTATACTGTTCTAGGAGGTTGGATTTTCTCCATAAAAGGTTATCATCCAGATAGTTTGATATCATCAGGTCTAGTGCCAGATTGCTGCTGGGGATTTGAAAGGGTGCATCATCAATGACCATGGCTTGGACTTGAGAGCTGGTGAGTTTGGGCTCTTGGGTCAGCTCGTAGAGGGCTCGGTAGTCAGGGTTTGACAGAATGGTGCCGTACTGACCAACCATGATAGCGCCAGCCGATTGACCAAAGAAAATGACCTTGTTCATGTTGAGGCCAAGCTCTTTTTGATGGTCCACCAGATAGTTGACCGCCTCGTTCATCTGAATGATGGGATCTGGGAAGTGGTAGTCAGGCACGAGAACATAGTTGACATTGACCAGATTATAGCCTTCCTGGACCAGCTTGTCAAAGAGGTAGTTGCTATCGTCGTTGGCAGCTAAAGGGTCCCCCATGGCCTTGTCGCCACCGAAAAATCCCCCACCATGGAAATAGATAATAGTTGGCCTATCAACACTGGTATCCTCAGACGGATAGGAAATATCCAAGAAAGAGTTGGGATAGGTTGTCCCATATTGAATATCATTGCGGTAATAAATCCCGTTCTCCTTGACCTGTTGTGAAGGGGGATTGAGCGGTTCTGTCGGATTAATGGCCTTGCCATTCGGATACATAGCTGACTGAATGACGCTAATGACGAGTTGAGGTTTGAGGGCAATAGCTCCCGCTAGGAGGATAAATAGGCCGATTAGACTGGCTAGGGTAAGCCCTAAAATCTTCCAGAGTTGTTTTGATTTTTTCTTCTGTGTCATTAGGGATGTCCTTTCTATTTGTCCAATAAGTCTAAGCCGTAGCTCTTCACGTCGCCATTGACGGCATCAGCCATCCAGTCGGCAATGCTTTTATCATCGCTCATGGGAGTGAAAAAGGTTTTGTAGTTGATGGTTGTGTGTTGAGTAGCGGTTGTCTTGTCATCTTGACCGTGGTTCCAGACATAGATACCAACGCCGTCGATACGGCTTTGCAGGCTGTCAACCATGGTTTTCAGCTCGGCTTGAAATTGCTGGCTAGTCTCAGGTGTCGGGTCAGCCAGTTGTCCCTTGTCGATATAATTTTGGTATTGTTGGAGAATGCCGTCACGATAGGAGCTGTCAAAGAGGATTTTGACGGTATCGCCTCGCTTATCATGGAGGGCGACCAGGCTATCCAGGACCAGATTGTTAGAGGTCAGGCGGTTGCTGATATGGTCAGGCGTTTGCCAAACCTTTTCGGCAATGCCCTTCCAATCCTCATGCAACAAGAGGGAGCTATCAACTGCCACAGTGATATTTTTTGCGGTTGGAAACTGGTCAATCACATCATCAGCAAGGAGGGATGTGGCAAAGCCACCAGCTGAAAAGCCTGTGACCAGAAGGGTATCAGGATTGCCCATATAGGTTTTGGCTTCAGCCATCAGAGCCATCAGGTTCTGGTAACCCTTGTGATGGAGGATTTTTTGTTGGCCGTTTTTGTCGGTGTAGGCAAATTCGCCTGTCCCAGCATGAAAATCACCGGTACTGTAAGGCAGGGCTAGAATGGTCCAGTCCTTAAAAGGGTTATCTTCCTGGGAACTAGCGATCCCCCAAGTGGCGACAAAATCTTGTTGCTTGGTTGAGGTGGCGTAGAAGGCCTTACCAGCTGCAGCTGTTTCAGCATTGATACTGGCACCACCGCCAAAGAAATAGACCATGACCTTGTTTTTGTCCTTACCAATCCTCAGCAAACCGTGGGCTGGTTGACCAGTCGAATCAACCACTCCCTCCGGACTGAGGCGGTACCATTTCCCCACATCAGGTCTTTCTTGTCTGAGTTCAGGGGCTGACCAGCCAAAGGTCTGTTTGTAGACGACGAAACCAATTAAGGCAAGGCTAGCTAGGATAACTGTAAAAACTTTAAAAAATTTTTTCTTGTAGAAGGGTTGTTTGGTCACTGATGAGTTCCTCTTATGGTATAATTTTAGAAACAAGTGTTTCTGTTTTGCTAGTATAGCAGATGACGGGCTGGAAAACTAGTGCTAGCTCTGCTATTGCTCCAAAAGGAAACAAACGAAAGGAAGTGTTTCGCATGGACAAGGTTAAGCGGCAGGAATCGCTGTTTGTGGAGAGCGTGATTGGGGCGATGTGGGAGCTACTTGCGGTCAAGCCCTTTGAGAAGATTAGCGTGTCCGAACTGGTGGCACGGGCTGGTGTGGGGCGAGTGACCTTTTACCGTAATTTTGCCAGTAAGGAGGAGGTGCTGGCCCGCTCCCTTCATCAGGAGATGCAGGCCTGGTTGGCAAGGCGGGAGATAGATTTGTCGGATTGGTCGGATGCCCATTTGATGCTGGCCCTGCAGCAGTTTTTTGATTTTTGGTACGGGTAGCAGGAGCCGATTCGCTTGCTCATGGCCAATCGCTTGGATTACTTGCTGGAAGAAGAATTAAATCGGTATTTTCAAGAACGGCTAGGCCATCTGACGGATGATTTTCACCTGCAATTTATTGTCGGTGGCTTTTTCAGGGTCCTACGGACTTGGGTGGCCAAGGGGTGTCAGGAGAGCCCTGATGAGATTATGGCGTTACTGAAAAGTTAATCGGTTTGTCAAGGTAAACGAATCAGTTTATTGTCATAACACACAATCTAGGTATGAGCCCCCTTTGATATACCCCTTTGTTCCTTATTGTTTCATTCAAGCGTCATTATTGGAGGGGTATCGCCCTCTTTTCTTGTTGAAAATCAGCTTTCTTGCTATAATAGAGGCTCAACATCGACCTTCAAATCGACCGTTGACAAACTAGACCCTTCAAGTCTATGTTAGAAACTATTTGATGGGAGGATTATCATGACGGATAATTCAAAAACACGTGTCGTTGTCGGCATGAGTGGTGGCGTTGACTCGTCTGTAACGGCTCTTTTGCTCAAGGAGCAGGGCTATGACGTTGTCGGCATTTTTATGAAGAACTGGGATGACACCGACGAGTTCGGGGTCTGCACGGCAACCGAGGACTACAAGGACGTGGCTGCGGTGGCTGACCAGCTGGGCATTCCTTATTACTCGGTTAACTTTGAAAAAGAGTACTGGGACCGGGTGTTCGAGTATTTTTTGGCAGAATACCGGGCGGGTCGGACACCCAACCCTGATGTCATGTGCAACAAGGAAATCAAGTTCAAGGCTTTCTTGGACTACGCCCTGAGCCTGGGCGCAGATTATGTGGCGACTGGTCACTACGCCCAGGTGGTGCGTGATGAGAATGGGATTTCCCATATGCTCCGCGGGGCGGACAATGGCAAGGACCAGACCTACTTCCTCAGCCAGCTGAGTCAAGAACAGCTGAGCAAAACCCTCTTTCCGCTCGGCCATTTACAAAAGAAAGAGGTGCGTGAGCTAGCCGAGAAGGCAGGGCTTGCGACGGCCAAGAAGAAGGACTCGACGGGGATTTGCTTTATCGGCGAGAAGAATTTCAAGGAGTTTCTCAGCAACTACCTGCCAGCGACGCCGGGTCGCATGATGACGGTGGATGGGCGAGACATGGGGCCACATGCGGGGCTTATGTACTACACCATCGGTCAGCGGGGGGGGCTTGGCATCGGCGGCCAAATCGGCGGCGATAACGAGCCTTGGTTTGTGGTCGGCAAGGACCTGAGCCAGAACATCCTCTATGTGGGGCAAGGCTTCTATCACGACAGCCTCATGTCAGACCGTTTGACAGCCAGTCAGGTCCACTTTACGACTGAGCGGCCAGAGGAGTTTACTCTGGAATGCACGGCCAAGTTCCGCTACCGCCAGCCTGATAGCAAGGTGACCGTCCATGTCAAGGGCGATAAGGCTGAGGTTGTCTTTGATGAGCTTCAGAGGGCCATCACCCCAGGTCAGGCAGTTGTTTTCTACAACGGCGATGAGTGTCTGGGCGGCGGTATGATTGACCAGGCTTATCGGGATGGAGAAGTTTGTCAGTATATTTAGGGGAATCATATGGAAACCTGTTTATTTTGCAGCGATTTACCAACGGTACTGGAAAACCATCTGGCCCGAGCTTTTTACGACAAAAATCCTGTTAGCCAAGGTCACTTGCTGATCATCCCCAAACGGCATGTGCCTGATTATTTTGGATTGACAGCAGAAGAAAAAGAGGCGATTGATGACTTATTGGTTGCGGGGAAGCAGTTATTAGATGGCCGCTACCAACCAGATGCCTATAACATTGGTGCTAATTGCGGACAAGTCGCTGGGCAGACCATCTTTCATTGCCATCTTCATCTTATCCCTCGCTACAAAGGTGATGTTTCAAACCCCACAGGTGGTGTTCGAGGTGTTATTCCTGACAAGCAAGCTTATGAGAGTTGACAGCAGTCACTTTTTTCTGATAAAATAGCCTTAACAACACGATGAAAGTCAAAGCTCATTGTCTTGTGCGTTTTTTGACGTGCAATTCTGGGAGTTTTGGCTTTTTTGTGACCTGAGGAGGAGAGATGGACTTTAGAACCAAGATTGATAATCAGATGTTTGGCGTTCGGGCGACGGCTTTGATGGTTCGAGACGATAAGATTTATCTGGCCAAATCACCTGAAGACAAGTATTATTGCATCGGCGGAGCTATTGCCGTCGGTGAGGCGACTGAGGATGCTGTCCAGCGTGAGGTGCGTGAGGAAGTCGGTTGCGACGTGACCGTTGACCAGCTAGTCTTTGTGGTGGAAAATCAGTTTGAGCTTTACGGCACGAAATACCACCAAATGGAATTTCATTACCTGGTCACACCAGTAACTGAGCCACAAGCAGTCATGGTTGAGGGCGGTCGGACCCGAACCTGCGAGTGGGTTTCGATTGATCACCTACCAAACCTCAATCTCAACCCACCTTTTCTCAAAACTGCTTTGAGAGATTGGGATGGGCAGATCAAGCATATCGTGAACATCGAAAACTAACAACATAGAGAAAGGAACAAGATAGCAGCTCTGCTATTTTCAAAAAAAATGACCCATAATTTCACAGAACACTACGACATTATCGTTATCGGGGCGGGGCATGCTGGCGTTGAGGCTGCCCTGGCTGCCAGCCGCATGGGGGCCAAGACTCTGCTTGCCACTATCAACATCGACATGCTGGCCTTTATGCCCTGCAACCCGTCGGTTGGCGGTTCGGCCAAGGGCATCGTGGTCCGCGAGATTGACGCTCTGGGCGGCGAGATGGGCGTCAACATCGACAAGTCCTACATCCAGATGAAGATGCTCAACACCGGCAAGGGGCCGGCGGTCCGTGCCCTCCGTGCCCAGGCCGACAAGGACCTCTACGCCCGCACCATGAAGCAAACCGTGGAGCGTCAGGACAACCTGACCCTGCGTCAGTCCATGATTGATGAGGTTTTGGTGGACAATGGGCGAGTGATTGGTGTCAAAACAGCTACAGGTCAGGCCTTTTCGGCAGCAGCCGTCGTTGTGACAACGGGGACAGCCTTGCGGGGAGAGATTATCCTGGGTGAGCTCAAGTACTCCTCTGGACCAAATAATAGCCTGGCCTCGGTCAAGCTAGCAGATAATTTGAAAGAGTTAGGTCTGGAAATCGGTCGTTTCAAAACAGGAACACCGCCTCGCATCAAGGCCAGCTCCATTGACTACTCGGTGACCGAAATCCAGCCAGGTGACGAGAAGCCCAACCACTTCTCCTTCCTGTCCAAGGACGAGGACTACTTGACCGACCAAATCCCTTGCTGGTTGACCTACACCAACGAAAGCAGCCACCAAATCATCAACGACAACCTCCACCGAGCACCCATGTTCTCTGGGATTGTCAAGGGGGTCGGCCCACGCTACTGCCCGTCAATTGAAGATAAGATTGTCCGCTTTGCCGACAAGGACCGCCACCAGCTCTTCTTGGAGCCAGAAGGTCGCCACACCGAGGAAATCTATGTCCAAGGCCTGTCAACCAGCCTGCCAGAAGACGTTCAGAAAGAGCTCCTGCACTCCATCAAGGGTCTGGAAAAGGCTGAACTCATGCGGACAGGCTATGCCATCGAGTACGACATCGTCCTGCCTCACCAGCTCCGTGCCACTCTGGAAACCAAGTCCATTTCTGGCCTCTTTACCGCTGGTCAGACCAATGGTACTTCAGGTTACGAAGAAGCGGCCGCTCAAGGCTTGGTGGCTGGTATCAACGCAGCCCTCAAAGTCCAAGGCAAGCCTGAATTGATTTTGGGACGGAGTGATGGCTACATCGGGGTGATGATTGATGACCTGGTGACCAAGGGGACACTTGAACCTTATCGTCTCCTGACTTCTCGTGCCGAGTACCGCCTCATCCTCCGCCATGACAATGCTGACATGCGCCTGACCGACATCGGCCGTCGAGTGGGCTTGGTTGACGACCACCGCTGGGAGGTTTTCACCGCCAAGAAAGCCCAGTTCGACCAGGAAATGGCTCGTTTGGAAGGCATCAAGCTCAAACCAATCAAGGAAACCAACGACCAGGTTCAAGCTCTGGGCTTCAAACCTTTGGCTGATGCCATGACCGCCAAGGAATTCATGCGACGGCCAGAAGTCAGCTACGCCGATGTCATCAACATCATCGGCCCAGCTGACCAAGACCTGGACAGCAAGGTCATCGAGCTGATCGAGACGGAAATCAAGTATGAGGGTTACATCGCCAAGGCCCTTGACCAGGTGGCCAAGATGAAACGGATGGAAGAAAAACGGATTCCAGCTGACATCGACTGGGATGACATTGACAGCATCGCCACAGAGGCCCGCCAGAAATTCAAGAAAATCAGCCCTGAAACCATCGGACAAGCCAGCCGGATTTCAGGGGTTAACCCAGCCGACATCTCTATCCTCATGGTTTACATCGAGGGCAAGGGACGGTCGATTGCGAAGCATAAATAAACCAAAAACAAGTTGACGGCAGCTGTCAACTTGTTTTTTCAATGAACCAGCCGTGGTAAACTGGTTTTATCTGGATGAATGTTTGGACATCAGCTGGATGAGCGAGGTCATAGACGGCCATGAGTTCTTGGGGTGAGATGAGGGGGTGTTTTTGGATAAGTTGGTTAAGGTGGTCTAGGCTAGCTGAGACTGGCTGAGGTTTTAGGTCGCCAGTTGTTAGCTGGTCGATGAGGTTTAGAAACTGTGCGGTATTGAGAACCCCACTAAACGCGACCCTCTTTTCCTTGTAGGTCAAGCGGTAGAGGGGCAGGCCTCGGCTGTTTAGGCTGGTCAACTCTTGCCAATCCTTTTCCAGAGCTTGTTTGGCTGCTTGGCTATGGTAGGTGGTTTCAAATTCCTGGGGGTCAAGTCCAAACTGGCTGGCGATGTCAATCAGGACAGAGAGCTTGGTTGTCTGTTTCATGCCAAGGATTGTCTCAAACTGCAGGCGGTATTCTCAACTTTTAAAAAATTCTTTTAGGGCTCAAAAAGAAACAGAGAAACTTTTCATGCGTACGGCGTGACAAAAGCTCTAAAAGCCTATCCTTTGGAGCTTTTTTATGGTATAATGGCTTGATAAGAGGTTAAATGATGAACGTATTTCGATTGGAGAAGAATCAGTTGATTCTTCTGGGAGCGATTAGTCTAGTTACTCTGATGTTGGGCTACTGGCTCTTTCCTGCTCCCCTTTATATGCTTTTAGCTGGTTTTATCTTGGTGGGGTGGGTCTTTTTAGTCTATCACGAACTGACGGCGACGAGGTCGGCTCAGGCCGAGGAGTTGGCTCAGTTGACCCAAAAAACAGAACATAACCTGGCCCATGTTTTAGAACACATGCCTGTGGGAGTGGTTCAGTTTAGCTTAGCTAAAAAAGCGGTGATCTGGTACAATCCCTATGCTGCTCTGCTATTGACCAAGGAAGATGGTGAGTTCGATGCCTCACGAGTTCTTGGGGTCGTGGCAGATAGTCAGGAGACGGTCACGAGCAATTTTTTGACCATCGGTAACCTCAAGTTGACGGTGTCGGTGGACCGCAAAAAGGAACTGCTTTACTTTTGGGATACCCATTCTTTTGTGAGGGAATTGCAGGGCTTGACGGATTTTAGTCCTGTTATTATGGTGGTGTCGGTGGATAACTACGATGACATTACGGATAGTCTGCCCGATGCGGAGGTCTCTGATATTAACGGTTTTGTGGCTAATTTTATTGCGGATTTTGCCCGAACCAAGAAGATTTTTTATCGACGAACGGCCATGGATCGTTTCTACCTGTTTACGGATTACTTTGTTTTGGGTCAACTCCTGTCGGATAAGTTTTCAGTCCTAGATGCCTTTCGTCAGGCGGCCAAGGAACGTGAGTTGAGCTTAACCTTGAGTATTGGGGTTTCCTACGGCAGTCACGACCATGAGGAAATTGGCCGTGTGGCCCAATCCAACTTGAACTTGGCCCTGGTGCGTGGGGGAGATCAGCTGGTGCTTAGGGAAATTGATCCCAACAAGCCTTACCAGTACTTTGGGGGCGGTTCAACCTCAACGGTCAAACGGTCTCGGACCCGTACCAGAGCCATGATGTCGGCTATTTCGGAGAAAATCAAGCTGGCGGATCGGGTCTTTGTGGTTGGACACAAGATGACCGATATGGACGCTTTGGCGTCTAGCATCGGTATGGCTTTCTTTGCCCAACAAGTGGGTGCACAAGCTCATGCGGTTTATGATATGACCAGCATGACAGAGGATGTGACGAGGGCAATCGGTCGCCTCTTGGAAGAGGGACAAAGTCCCCTAACTTCCTTGCCTGAGGCTAGGCAGTTGGTGACGCCCAAATCCCTCTTAATCATGGTGGATCACTCCAAATTGGCCCTGACCTTGTCTGAACCGTTTTATAGTCAATTTGACGAGGTTATCATCGTTGACCATCACCGTAGGGATGATGATTTTCCAGCTAACGCCAGCCTGAGTTTTATCGAAAGTGGGGCTAGTTCTGCCAGTGAGCTGGTGACGGAATTGCTTCAATTCCAAAATGCTAAAAAACGAATCAGCCGTTTGCAGGCCAGTGTCCTGATGGCGGGCATTATGCTGGACACCAATCAATTCTCCACTCGTGTTACCAGCAGAACCTTTGATGTGGCCTCTTATCTCCGCCGTCAAGGGAGTGATAACCTGGAAATCAAAGCCATGTCGGCCCAGAATTTTGAGGACTACCGTCAGGTTAATAGCCTAGTGGTCACTGCCCAAGCCTTGGAAGACCAGGTGATGGTGGTGATGGGGCCAGATAATCAGATTTATAGCCACGTTGTGGCCAGTAAGGCTGCGGATACCCTGCTGGATATGGCAGGCGTTGAAGCCAGCTTTGTCATCATCAAGACGGCTAAGGGACGGATTGCCATCTCTGCTAGAAGTCGTCAGACCATCAATGTCCAACGAATTATGGAACGTTTGGGTGGCGGTGGCCACTTTAACTTAGCCGCTACACAGCTAGACCTCTCCTCAGTTGAGGAGGTGAGAAACCTGTTGCTAGAGGCTATCCGAGAAGAAATCAAACCAACAAAGGAGTCGTAAGATGAAAGTTATTTTTTTGCAAGACGTTAAGGGTAAGGGTAAAAAAGGCGAAGTTAAGGAAGTGCCGACAGGCTACGCTCAAAACTTTTTGATCAAGAAGGGCCTGGCCAAGGAAGCGACCAGTCAAGCCATCGGTGAGTTGGCTGGTAAGCAAAAATCTGAAGCCAAACACGCTGCTGAAGTTTTGGCGGAAGCCAAACGCCTCAAAGAAGAGCTGGCCAAGGAAGAACACCGCGTCCAGTTTGTCGAGAAGGTTGGTCCAGATGGTCGGACCTTTGGCTCCATCACCGGCAAGAAAATCGCCGAAGAACTCAAAAAGCAGTTTGGTCTCGTTGTTGACAAACGAGGCATCCAGCTGGACCATCCGATTCGTGCCATCGGCCTCATTGAAGTGCCTATCAAGCTCCATAAGGAAGTTGACGGCCAAATCAAGTTGCAAGTCAAAGAAGCCTAGTTTTTTGGTTTTGGACCATGGCAGAGCAGGTCAGCTGGTTTCATGTGAAACCAGGGAGTGGCTTGTCTGGCCTGTTTAGCCCCAAGAAAGGAGCATAGATTGACAGAATTTCAAGAAATGCGGGTTCAACCCCAAGACCTTCTGGCAGAGCAATCTGTCTTGGGGTCGGTCTTTATCGCTCCAGACAAGCTAATCAGCGTTCGGGAGTTTATCAGCCCTGAGGACTTTTACAAGCATGCTCACCGCATCATTTTCAAGGCCATGGTGGATTTGTCTGACCGCAATGAGGCCATTGATGCGACCACCATTCGGTCTATTCTGGACAGCCAGGGCGACCTGCAACAGGTGGGAGGGCTGAGCTACCTGGCGGAGCTGGTCAACAGCGTGCCAACCTCGGCCAATGCGGAGTACTATGCTCAAATCGTGGCTGAGAAGGCCATGTTGCGGCAGCTCATTAACCGTTTGACCGAATCGGTCAACCAGGCCTACGAGGGCAGCCTGTCTGCGGATGAGATTTTGGCTCGGGCTGAAAAGTCCCTGGTCGATGTGGGCGAAAACAGCCACCGCAGCGGCTTCAAGCGGATTGCGGATGTTTTATCTGAAAACTATGCCAATTTGGAAGTTCGAGCCAGTCAGACAACGGATGTGACAGGGCTACCGACAGGTTTCCGTGAACTGGATAAGATCACGACAGGCCTGCACCCTGACCAGCTCATCATCTTGGCAGCTCGGCCGGCGGTCGGTAAGACCGCCTTTGTCCTCAACATCGCCCAGAATGTCGGCACCAAGCAAGGGCGACCGGTGGCCATCTTCAGCTTGGAGATGGGGGCGGAGAGTTTGGTGGACAGGATGGTGGCTGCTGAGGGCGTGGTGGATAGCCACCGCCTGCGGACGGGGCAGTTGACCGACCAGGACTGGCAGAATGTGACCATTGCTATGGGAAATCTGGCCAAGGCACCGATTTTTATCGATGACACGCCGGGCATCAAGATTACCGAGATTCGGGCTCGGTCGCGAAAACTGGCCAAGGAGCTGGGTGAGGATTTGGGCCTGATTGTGATTGACTACCTGCAGTTGATTACAGGTACCCGACCCGAAAACCGCCAGCAGGAGGTCTCAGACATCTCCCGCCAGCTGAAAATCCTGGCCAAGGAGCTGAAAGTCCCCGTTATCGCCCTCAGTCAGCTCTCCCGTGGGGTCGAGCAGCGTCAGGATAAGCGGCCAGTACTCTCGGATATTCGAGAATCGGGGTCCATTGAGCAGGACGCGGACATCGTGGCCTTCCTCTATCGGGATGACTACTATGACCGGGATAACAAGGACGAGGACGGCAATGAGAAATTGCCCAATAACATTATCGAAGTGATTTTGGAGAAGAACAGGGCCGGTGCCAGAGGGACTGTCCAGCTGATTTTCCAGAAGGAATACAACAAGTTTTCAAGCATTGCCCCTTTTGAAGAGGGCAGATAGAAAGGAAGGACTATGAGTGACGCATTTACCGATGTGGCCAAGATGAAGAAAATCAAAGAGGACATCAAAGCCCATGAGGGCCAGATTGTCGAATTGACCCTGGAAAATGGCCGCAAACGGGAGAACAACAAGCAGGGACGCTTGATCGAGGTTTACCAATCCCTCTTCATCATCGAATTTACCAATGAGATGAACGGCCAGACCTATGTGGAATCCTATACCTACTCGGACATTTTGACCGAGAAAACCCTGATCCGTTACTTGGATTAGTCAGAGGCTGGGACAAAAGTCCAAACCTCAATATTAAAAACGAACAAAGAAGAATTTCTGAAAACCAGAACCTTTCTTTGTTCGCTTTTTTTTCAGCCTTTTGGTTTCATCAGGGGGGATTGTATGAGACTTCGAAAACTCAAAATCTTTTTGTCCCAGCCTCTTGCTGACTGAACTAGGAAAATAAGAGAATTTCTTATAAAACAAAAAGCCCGCAACTACGGGCTTTTCAAGAACTTCAATATCAGATTAAAGCATTTTGTTGTAAGGTAATTTTAAGCGAAAATACACGCAAAATCAGCCTAAAACACGCTAAAAAATGTGATATTCATTGGCTTAACACCCCCAAATAGCAAAGTTCCCCAAAACCGATAGGGAACAAATGAGGGAACATTTTTCACGAGTTCAGCAGGCAAGGGAAAGCACGGTCAGCCGTGCCTTTTCTTTTGCCCTATTATACCATATCACGCACCGCTTGCTACTGTGTTTTACTGTTTCCTAGTGTATCCTGATAGTATCGCCTCATGGGTTGCTTGAGAGCAGCAGAAGAGCCCAGCTAGGGGCTAGGCTTATACTTGCAATTCCTCACGGATGGCCTTTTGCAAGAGCTGGGAAAAATTGACCTTTCTTTCTTTGCCAATCTCGACCAACCAGCTAGGCAAGGTTACTGTCTTATTGACGATTTTTGACCGCTCACGTTCACGCACCAGCTCACTATCCACCGTTACCGCTTGGATAATGTCATCATCGCTGGTCAGCTTATCCGCAAGAGCTTTGA
Organism: Streptococcus sp. ZY171113; assembly: GCF_057748235.1. Lineage (NCBI taxonomy): Bacteria > Bacillati > Bacillota > Bacilli > Lactobacillales > Streptococcaceae > Streptococcus > Streptococcus sp. ZY171113. The sequence goes on along the minus strand of NZ_CM173243.1, from coordinate 2,212,844 downwards.
AAGATGATACCGCTGGGAACTCCTTGCCCTCATCTTCAAACATAAGGGCGTAAATCTCCAGCACCTCACGGGCATTATAAACCGCCTCGCTCAAGGTGTCTGCCTCACTAATCGCCCCTGGAAAGTCTGGGAACGTGATGGTATAACCGCCGTTTTCGTGGTCTGCCTCAAAAATAGCTAAATAAGTGTACTTCATAATCTTTGGTTAGCCGATGACCGCCCAAAAGGGCAAGGGGTAGAGCTTACCCCTATTTCTCGTTTAAGACTTTCAAAACATTGTTTAGGGTCTTGGGCTTATAGTCTTTCTGCTTTGGGTTACTGATTAAGACTGTTCTGCCGTCGTCATGCTCCCAAAGCGTATGAGACCCCTTGCCTTTATCCGTGGGATAGAACCCCTTGGCCTTGGCTAGTTTCTCAAGTTCTCGTCGTGTGGTCATCGGCTACCTCCTTTCCTTATCTTTAATACCATTATACACTTGTTTGGAACACTTGTCAATATAAAACACTTGTTTTTTACAAATGTTTTTATACAAAAAAGGGAAAGCTCCCCCTCCTGTTCGTGGGTCATGCCCTCCCTTAATCGGCCAGACTATGCCAGCCTCCAGCTGTAAGACCATTATAGCATAAGTCAGAATAGCCACCAGTTTTTTTCTTGATACTCTGCCCATTCTTTGGGGTGCTTTGCTATCCAGTCTAAAAAATCATCTAGGGTCATGCCTTTAGTACCTCCTGCCTAATCATTCGCAAAAGGTCGCAAAAAATCAAGGGGAAAAATTTCCCTAAAATCCGCCACCCTCTCAAACGCCATATAAAGGCCGTAGAGCGATTTTAGGCGGTGCGTGCCTATTTCTCTGACTGGGTAGCTAGTCGCCTGATTTGCCCTGTTCTCGTTAGTCTGTGTGGCCTGTGGTAACCTTAGCCTAATCTTAGCCCTTTTTAAGGTCACGCTCCACCCTCTCCAGTTCCTCGATGGCCTGCTTATGCAGCCTATAAGTGTTGGCCTGTGACTGTTGGAAACGCTGGGGTATGTCTTTCCACTTTGTGCCGTCTCTATACCTAACAAGCAAAATTTCACGGTGTAAAGGGTCATCTAGTCGGCCAATAAGGTCAAGCACGGCCTGCCTCTTAGCTTTGAGCTGGTTGATACTGTCTAGGGTCTGCTTCTCCCACTCTGCCAGCCTATCAGGAAAACGGGCGTATAGGGGGCGGTCATGCTCCAGCTCCTCCTCTAGGCTTTGGATAAGTGGGGCTAGGTCTTTCAGCTCGTTTAGTTGCTCCTTGACGGTCATGTTTTACCTCCTGTGGTATAATGTCTTTGATACTACCACAATACCATTTCAGCGGTATTTCCATTCAGGGCTTGGGCAAACCAGGTCAAAGTCTCACGGCCAAACCGTGGGGCTTTTTTTGTGTCTCGATGGCGGCCTATTTTGGTGCGTGTTCTTTTGTTCATCTTTTGTTCGATGGGGTAAATTCTCTAGCTTCGCTCTAGCTTCAAGCTATAAAATCTTCTGTGTTCAAATAGTTTTTTTCGTTGTTCGCCCGTTGTTCGATTAAGTAAAGTCTCTTGGTTCGCTCTAGGTTCAAACTATAAAATCTTCTCTGTTCGCTCTCTGTTCATGTGTCATTTCTCGGAGTTCGCTCGGAGTTCAAGTACTCAATCCAACACGCACCACCTCCCCTAAACCTCCCCCTAATCTCCCCCTTGTACCTTACTAAAACCTTACTACTTTTCGGTATTGATACCTAGCCCTAATCTTGCCGTTTTGTCATTATCAGAACTGCCTAACCTTTACATAACCTTTACACTCTAACCTTGCTAAAACCTTGCTACTTTGGCCACCTAAAAAGTTGGCCTACCTTACCGTAACCTTACCGTACCAAAAAGCCTAAAACCTTAGTATTTTTCAGCCCTTACCTTGTGGTAACCTTGGGGTGGTTTTACTGCCCCCACCTTGTACTAACCTTATACTTCTTAGGTCTCCCACCTTAGGGTAATCTTAGGGTAATCTTAGGGTAATCTTAGGGTAGCAAAACTTGGCCACCTTATGGTTACCTTATGGTTTGGTCGGGCTATTTGTCGGTTTTGTAAAAACCTAAAACGCTCCGTATTTTGCACCCTAAAAGTGCTAAAGGGGTGCAGTCAAGAACTCCTTAAAAGTCCGTTATATCAAGGGTTTTACCTCCTCCCTTTATTCCATCGGAGCGGATTTGTTTGTTTTGTAAAATCCAAAAAGTACTACAAAATACTACAAACGCTCGCCTATTCGTCGTTTTGAAAAATCCCCAAACGCTCGGATAAGACACGCCAAAAGGTGCGTGACCACTTCATCACGCACCCTGTGCTGGGTTACTTCTGCTTGCTATCAAAAGCCTTGGCAATTCGCTCCAGGTCGCTTGATAGGTCTTGGTCATGCTCATAGGTCGCCGATACTGTACCCTTGCCGTAGTCAATGGCATAGGCCAGACCCTCGTGACTGCCCACAAAATAGCCAACCAGGCCATTCTTAAAGGCCAGCATGTCAGGGCGATAGGCAAAGGTATAGCTAAAGGTTTGCTGGGTCATTCGTCCACCTCATTTCTAGCTAATAGCCCACTTACCGCCATATCTTTTGCAAACTGTTCCCGCTGGGTCCCGTCAAGTTCCAGAACTTCGATAAGCTCACCTAGGGCTTGGGTATCGGTTTGGTTGATGAGTTTCTGCATAGTTGTCTTAAATTGCCCCTCCAGGTACTCACCAAAGATTAACCGCTGGGCTTGTGTCGGTGTTTTGCCTAAAGCCATATAGCAAGCCTCAGTAATTTGGGCAAAGAGTTTGGCCCTGGCCTCTGGGTGCTTATAAAGTTCATACACGTTTAAGCTGGGGTCTGCCTCTCGCAACTTTGCCCCAATCTCTAACAGTTTGGGAATATCCTCATCAGTAACTGGGGTGTCGTCGGCCATATAAATGAGCCGATGGCGTTTCATGTTCTCCAGCTCTTGGTCAAAAAAATCTGTCTCTGTCATCGTCTCACCTCCTAGCTCTGATGTACTAGCTCACCGCTCTGGGCCATTTCTTGCAACATAACCCAGGCTTGGGCTTGTTGCTCCAAGAGGGCCGCCGTTTCCTCGGTGTCTCCCTCATCGATACTGTCAGCCAGTAGCTGGGCTTTGTGGTGTTGGTCAGCCAACCAGTCGCCCAGGTCAAACGGTTCACGCTCCGCCACGGTGTCGGTCTGCTTGTCTGTTTCCTCCCCAGGGTCGCTTGGTCGCTCAAAAATGTTAAAAAAGCCGTTTGCGATGTGTAAGGTAGCCAGGTTGCTGCCAATGTTGTCAGCACGCCACCAGTTCAAAATCTCGGCCGTGCCACGGTAAAAGTCGGTTAACTGCTGAAACGTGACTTGTTCGCCATGTTCGCCGATGATATAGCACTGGTCAAGGTCTAGCTCTTTGATGTCTTGGGTGTTGTCTGCGATGTTGTTCTTGGTCATGATATGCCTTTCTTTTGTCGTGTCAATGTTCCACGGTTTCCACGGATAGGATACGGTTATTTCCACGGTTTTTCTCTTAGAGCCACAAGGCTTTCCACGGTTTCCACGGTTTTTCCTCTCTGATGTTGCTTTTTTATAAGAGCTAACAGGAGCTTTAGAGGCCTTTTTATATCTACTTCTAAAATAACTGTGGAAACTGTAGTATCTGTGGAAACCCCTTGATATGACTGGGCTAAATTGGGAACGGTTATTTTTTTAACTGTGGAAAGTTAATCAATAACCGTGGAAAATTTAGCGATTTTTAATATATCCTCTGTCTCTGGTCTTCTTTGCTTGCTTCTCTGGGGTCTCCCTGCCGTTGGTGTAATAGCTCCTTGCATAGTGGGGTAAATCCGCCTTTGGGTTAAACCCTGGGGCGAGATGTCTGCCTGCTGGGGTCACTTTCTCCCCCTTTGAGAAGTTAGGGGGCAAGTGCTTACCTACTTCCCTGTGAAAGGCGTTGTCTTTCAAGGGGCTTGTGTGACCAGTATAGTCTAGGTAGTCACGCCAAACCCACCAGACAAACGAGTTAGGTAAGAACTCACTTTCCAAGTCATCGGTGAAAAAGTCTTCCACAAACGCCAAGACGGGGTTAATGTCCGCTTGATACTTGGCCAGCTCCTCTTGGCTGGCTTTGGGGTTGATGTCCTCCAGGGGCGTTTCTAGGGCCAGTTTAAGCAAAAACTCCAGCACCTCGGAACGGTGGATATAGTCTTGCTTGATGGCTTTGTCTGGTCTCCCCACAAATTCCCCAGTAAAGGGGAGAATGCGGAAACGCCTGCCGATGGCCTCACTATCGCCCTCCATTGTGGGCAAGCCGTTTGATGATTGTATAACGGTCATGGATAGGGTCAAGCTATAAGGTTTCTTGCCCTTTTCCTCGATGGTCAAGAGGTCGCCAGTAACCAGGCTAAAAAGGTCCGATGTGTCCTTGATGACTGCCCCAGCCTGCACGTCGTCACCGATGACAACGGACTTACCTAGCAGAATAGAGGTGGTAAACTGGCTTTTACCTAGCCCTGTTATCCGCAAACTCGCCACGTTATCAAGGCCAACCAAGTTAATAATCAACTGCTGAAAAGTCCCTTTACCTGTACCGCCTCGGCCATAAAGCCAGAATAGTTTTTCCAGGCTCTGCCCGGTCACGCACGCCCTAATAATCTGGATAGCTAGCCTATACAGTTCATCATCACCACCAAACAACTCACGCAGCCACTCGGTCACCCTCCAGCCCTTGATGTTTGGCTCTTTAGCGGTTGGGTTGTATTCGGTGTTGATTTTCCTGATAGTCACCACCTTAGGCGTAAAGTCTTCTAGCTTGCCTGTCTTGGCGTTGTAAAGCTGGTTGCCTAATGCCGTATAGTGGGGTTGATTGTCACGTTCTGGGCTTTGTCTAGCGACTTTATAGATGGTGTCCTGGGCTTGTCGCTCGGTAAAGTTGGGGGCAATGATAAAGATTAAATCTTGCAAGAACTCGGTGTTCTCAACATAAACCCCTTTATCTGGATTGTAAAAGTATAGTGGGGCTTTTTGGTTGTTACCTGCTGGCTTGACCCTCACAAAATGGATACGCTCGTAAAGGATTTTTGAGACTGCCAGGGGCTTTTCTGGGATAGCCTGGGCGTAAGCGGTGCGTGCTTTGTCCTCTATCCCCTGCTCTTGCTTCTCCCTTGTCTCTGGGTCATCGCTCCAGTTCATGGTTGCCTCTAGCTCTGCCTTTTTCTTGTCGTAGGCCTCTTGTCTAATGAGTTGGCACTCATGAGCTAGCTGACCCTTAACCCCTAAAAAGGTCATGAAAAAGCGGTCTTTAGGTTTGGGTGCGTGCTTTTTATCAACCTTTGGCGGTCGTGGTTTGGGTGCTGGTTGTTCCGCTCCCGTAGCCTTGCGGTCATCTTCTAAAATCTTATCTGTCAACTCGCTCAAGCGGCCACCTCCTTCCCATAAAATCGCCCTAGCTCCTGTAAAAAGTAGCCAGATAGGTCCAGCCGTTGGGTAAGGGTTGAAAATACCCCTATAACCTGCTCCATATCGTAGCCGGTCACAAACATAGCACGCACCAGCCTAGCCGTGTCCTGCTTGGTGGCAATGCCATAGCAAACCGCCTCTAAAAGCCAATCGGTTAAGACCAGACCCACCCCTTGGCGTTGCTGGGTCAAGCTATGCTGCTCTAGGTCAGTCAGTTCAGCCAGTAACTTTTCCCCTGCATAGGCTGGGATATGGTCACGCACCAGTTCCCACGGTTTGGGCTTGTCCTCGCTGACCTCCAGCCATAGCTTGTTAAGCCTAAAAGGTGTTAGGTAGTGGCTTAGTGGCTCACGATAGATAAAGCGGTAATAATCGCCCTTGCGTTCGGCTCGTGTGGGGTTAGTCTCTAGGAAAGAGAATAGCCCTAAAAAATCCTTGTGCATGGTTAGGGTCAGATACCTCATGACTTACCCCCTCTCTTTCTTAGTTTTTTAAGCCGTTTCTGCCGTTGTCTCCGCTCTACCTCGGCTTGGGATAGCTGGCGGTCTTTTGTCCTGTCCTCCCTGCCCAGCCGTTTCTTGTCCCTTGGTGGGTAGGTGTCAAAATAGGTCATCATTTCCCTCCTCGCTGTCGTTTCTTTTTGAGTTTCTTGGCCAGCCTTTGACGGTTCAACTCCTCTAGTGGTGTTTGACGGTCTTTGGTGGTATAGTCTCGCTGATTTTTGAGCTTTTGCTCTGCTGGGTGCGTGCTAAACTTACTCATAGACCCACCGCCAAAAACTTGTAAATGTCAGTCTTACGGTAATAGATTTTCTTGCTATCCTCCAGCGGTGGCTGGTAACGCTGCAAGCCTCCCAGCTTTTCCCAATTCCTCAAGGTTTGGCTGGATATTTCCAACTTCTCCAGCAAAACCTCACGGGGGATTAAATCCAATGGGTCAGCGTTAGCCTGCTGGAAAGCCACCAACTCGCTGAAACGGCGGTCAACAATGCCCAAAAGCTCACGCTCCGCCTCCTGTGATAATAACGCCATAGCCTAACCCTCGCTTTCTAGTAATGTCCGCCACTCGGTCAAACTGCAATAGGTAACCACGTTCAAGCGGTTGGTCTGCTCTGTGGTTTGGTTGCGTAGAGCCTGCAACCCCTCCAAACGTTCTGTCTCATCGGCTGGGATATAGTAGCCGTGATTATCGCCACGCTCCCCAATAATGGGAACTCGGTACTTGCTTATCAGTCGGGCGATGATGTCCATAACTGACCGTTCTGAGATACTCACCGCCTGGGCTATCTCCTTGGCTGGTTTGGGGCGTTGTCGGCCTGTGGGTATCAATTCCAAGACCCTTTTTTCTAAGTGTTCCATTCTGTTTCCTCCTGCCCTCGTTCTAGGGCCTCTAATAGCTCACATAAGGCTTGTCTCTCCTCTGGCCTTACCGTCAGCAATTCGCCCCATAAAACGGCCACCAGGGGGAGCATGATAGCTATGAAAACCAAAAGCTGGGGCATGGTAAAGTCAAGTTCATTCATGATTAGATAACTCCCCTTGCTTTTAAATCTTTTTTGACTAGACGGCGTAGATAGTACCAGATAGAATATGAGGACACTTCTCCTTGGCCTTCCGTTCTAAAAGTTTCCATCTCTTTTGCTAGTAAATCAAAAAGTAAACAGTTCGGACGGTTTCTATCCACCAATCTGTTAACCCTTGCTTCTCGCTCGTCCTGTTGGCGTAGTTCATTGATCACTGTTTCTACATTAGCTTGATAAAACGCCTCATGGCTGGCTTCACGCTGTTTATAAGTCTCTGATAGCCTGTAAAATTCAATCCATAAAGACGTTATAGCTGTTCTGCATTCTTCGGCGATTTCAGTAGCTCCAGCATGCCCCTTTGCTATATGCCACTCGCTCAGAATATCCAGCTTTGCATCAGTCACTTGTAACTTTGCTTCAAAATCTTTAAAAAATTGTTCCATGTTTTTACCTCTCTTGGTTTGTCTTTACTATACAGGTTGCCCCTGCTTTTGATGGTCGGGGAAGGGGCTAGTTTTAAGAGTTCCCGCTCTCCGTCTGGTCAATCCTAGCCGATTATGATATAATCTAGCTAGAAAACTTACTAAAACCCTTGATAACGGCTTGCCTGCTTGTTATTGTGTTTTAGTTTTTTTAGCGAAAGCCTAGCGGATTTGGTCGTTTGCTTCAGGCTTTTTTGTTTAGTCTGTGATGTCCTGCCATAGGTTGATAACCCCTAGCTGGCTTTCAATCTGTTTGGCGTAGTCGGTAGCCTTGGGACTGGTCAGCCCTCGCTCAATCCTGCCAAGCTCCTTGATAGCTTCTAACTTTTCCTTGTCCTTGAGCGTTCCGCTCTTGATAAGCTGGCGTAGCTCGTACAAGTTTTCAACGGCTAACCATGTTCTTAGCTGGGTTAGCTGTGCCGTTTCCTCTGGGCTGGTCTGTGGCTGGTGGCTTCTACGCCCTATCCTAATAATCTCAAACTCTACTAGGTCATCATCTACCAGCTTAAAGCGGATATTGCCTTTATACCGCCATTTCCCCAAACGGTAAACAATGTCTTCCCTGCTCCAGTCTGGCAAGTGCTCTCTCAAGGTGGCGATGTCTAACCTGTCCTTGCTCTGGTGTAACTCTTTCAGCCCCTCAAGAGTAAAAGGTGTTTTCTTTGGTCGTTTGTTCATTGTTTCTAGTCTCCTGTATCACGCACCCCATCGGGTGCTTTTTTAGTCGTCATCTTGCTCTACCGTTGGGCTACCAAATGCCCAGCCTAGCAAGTGTAAAAGTGCCGTAAGTAGTCCGATGGTGTGGCCTCCTGTCTATCCCTAAGCGGTTAAACCGTCTATTCTGGTAAAAAAATAATATCGTTGTAAGATACCCCAAAAACCTCGGAGATTTTTTCTACTTGTTTTACAGTTGGGAAACGTTTCTGGTTTTCCCATTTGCTCCACGTTGTCGTAGAAACCCCCACTTTTTGAGCAGCCTCGGACTGCTTCAAGTTAGCGTTAGCTCTTAACGCCTTTAGCGTGTAACGGTTCATCTAGTTACCTCCTTTTTTTGTCGTGTACGGCTTAACCGTACCTTTATTCTACACGGTTATACCGTTCATGCCAACCCCTTTTTAATTATTTTTTGCTTTTTTTTCGTTTTACTTGCCTTTTGTATGTTTTAACCGTATAATTGAATTAAGAAACAAAGCAGAAAGGTGGTCCGATTATGTCACTTGGAAACAAAGAGATAATGGCCAACAACATCAGGAGACTGTTAGAACAAAAAGGGTTAAATCCCCGACAAATGGCTTTACAATTAGATTTCAAATATACTACCGTCCTTGACTGGGTAAATGCAAAAACCTACCCCCGTATAGATAAAATCGAACTGATGGCCAACTTCTTCAACGTGTCAAAATCCGACCTGGTAGAAGAATACCGACCCCAAAGCCAACCTACCCCAGCCGACCCCTCAAAAAATGACGAATTAACGGCCACCATTGACAAACTAACAGACAGTAACCGCCAAAAAGTAGAAAGCTATGCTATCAACCTGCTAGACCAGCAATCCCAACCCACCGTAGAAGAGCCTCAAGCCCTCTACGATGTGCGGGCCGTGTCTCGCCTTGCTGCTGGCTTTGGCTATGGCTACGATGATCACGACACAAAAACCGTCTATGTTGAGGACGAACCCCCACGGCATGACGTGGCAAGCCTTGTAGAGGGCGATAGTATGACCCCAGACTATGAGCATGGCAACGTGGTCTATTTGGTTGACCGTGGTTTCTCTCGCTTTTCTGGCCAGGTCTGTGCCGTTGTCGTTGATGATGAAACCTTTATCAAGAAAGTCTATACCGAACCTAACGGCCTGCGACTGGTCAGCATAAACCCAGCTTACCCAGATAGGTTTATTGACTTCCCACCCTCAGGCGATACCCATATCAAGATTTTTTCAGTCGTTGGGTCTGCCCAGGTTGTGGAAAACTAGGCCACTCTGCCATATAAAAGATTTTTTCAAGTTTTTTCAAGTACCTATAAGCCCATAACCTTAGCAAATCATAGCCATCACGCACCGCCAGCCTGTCTATATAGGCTTGGTGGGTTAACATTCACCAACTATCAACTAATAGCTGACGGTTGCCCTATATAGGTTTTTACCTTAGGATTTCTTAGTAATCACGCTCTATTAACATGGATAAAAGGCTATTCTAGGCGTTATTAGCCATCTTGGTTCTACCTACTTTTACCTACTTTTTCCTACTTTTCCCTATATACGGAATATGTCGGTACTTTTCGGTACCAATAAGCGGATATGTACATACTTTTCCATACTAACTAGGCGGGATATCCTCATACTTTCTCATACCTATAAGTCAGAAAAGTATCTACTTTTATCTATATTTGTCTATACTAGCCAATGATATAGGAACTTTTCAGACCCAACGCTGGGCCATATCCATGATTAAGAGGCGGGATATGTTCATACTTGTTCATACCTACCACAAATCCAAAAGAAAAAACGGACTTGTATAGGTCCGCTTGTGGGGTGCGTGATAAAAGCCCGTAAAAGCCCCATAGCGAGCTTTTAGCCCTTGCCCTATGATTTTGCCGACTGCCTCAAAACAAGCGAAAATAGGGGCGGTCTCATCAATTCTGGGAGCATTCTAGGCAAAAAGAAAAGACTTCACCGCTGGCTAACGGTCAGGCCTCAAAATAAAAACTATTATACCATATTTTCTAATTTTTATTTTTTGAGGACTAGCCACGCCCTCGATACTATTATACCAAAAAAAGCCAGCTGCCGCTGACTCCTTGGGTATGTTTGCTAAATCTATTATACCCCATTTCATGAACTAACTCAATCTAATAACCTTTGATAACGGCTTGCCTGCTGATAGTTAGGAAAGAGGTTAGAACATGACAATTACAGAACACAAGAAACAAGATGGTACTATCGTTTATCGCTGCAAAGTCTATCTAGGCATTGACAGCGTAACAGGCAAACAAGTCAAGACCACCGTGTCAGCACGCACCAAGAAAGAGGTTAGACTAAAAGCCAAACAGGCCGAAAATCAGTTCAGACAAAGCGGTTCAACCCGTCAACAAGGCGGGACAGTCGCCACCTATCGGGAACTGGCCGAACTCTGGTGGGAAAGCTACCAGCATACGGTCAAATCAAACACGCAAGATAACGTTAGAAAGCTACTTGATAACCATGTTTTGCCAGCATTTGGGTCTTATAAGCTCGCTAAGCTGACCCCTCCACTTATCCAGGGTATTATCAACAAGATAGCCAAGGCGGCCAACGAGGGCCAGCCGGGGGCTTATCTCCACTATGACAAAATCCACGGCCTCAACAAGCGGATTTTACAGTATGGGGTCATCTTGCAAGCCCTGCCTTATAACCCAGCTCGTGAGGTTATCCTGCCACGCAACACGGCCAAGGCTGACCGCCAAACCGTCAAGCACTGGGAAAATGACCAGCTAAAGACCTTTTTAGACTATCTAGGCACTCTTGACCTGACCCGCTACCGCTACTTGTACGAGGTCACTCTATACAAGTTCCTACTGGCTACTGGTTGCCGTATCGGTGAGGCTTTAGCCCTTACCTGGTCAGATATTGACCTGGAAGCTGGGACTGTTAAAGTGACCAAGACCCTCAACCGATACCAAGAGACCAACACCCCAAAATCGAAAGCTGGGGTGCGTGATATTGAGATAGACAGGGCCACGGTCCTACTGCTCCAGCAGTACAAAAACCGCCAGCAAGTTCAAAGCTGGCAACTGGGACGAACTGAAACAGTAGTCTTTAGCCCATTCACGACCGAGTACGCCTATGCTTGCAATTTGAGGCGACGGCTTCAGGACCATTTCAAAGCGGCTAACGTTCCTGATATTGGTTTCCATGGTTTCCGCCATACCCACGCCACTATCATGCTATACGCTGGGATTGAGCCTAAAGACCTCCAATATAGGCTGGGTCATTCTAATATAGCCATGACCTTAAACACCTATGTCCACGCCACCCAAGAGGGGGCTAAAAAAGCCGTCTCAATCTTTGAGGTAGCTATCAGCAATCTATAAAAAAACAAGGGTGCCCCGATTTGGGGCCACCCTCTTACTTAACCCAATTTCTCCCAGGGGTAGTAAAAAGGGTAGTAAAACCAAAAAGCACCTTGGGATAGAGCCCCAAAGTGCTTGATATAAAGGCATTTCTGCCCCATACTTCCAAAAAAGTATTACAACATTTTGTTGTAGAATTCAACGATAAGGGCTTCGTTGATTTCTGGGTGGATTTCATCACGCTCTGGCAAGCGAGTGAGTGAACCTTCCAATTTTTCAGCGTCGAATGACACGAAAGCTGGACGGCCAAGAGTGGCTTCAACAGCTTCCAAAATCGCTGGAACTTTCAATGATTTCTCACGAACTGAGATCACTTGACCAACTTCAACGCGGAATGATGGGATGTCAACACGTTTGCCATCAACCAAGATGTGGCCGTGGTTGACGAACTGACGAGCCTGACGACGAGTAGTCGCCAAACCAAGGCGGTAAACAACGTTGTCCAAACGACGCTCAAGCAAGAGCATGAAGTTGAAACCAACGGTACCTTGTTTGATTTTAGTTGCTTGTACAAAGAGGTTACGGAATTGCTTCTCACCCATACCGTAAGTGAAACGCAGTTTTTGCTTTTCAGCCAACTGCAAACCGTACTCAGAAAGTTTAGAACGGTTGTTAGGGCCGTGTTGGCCTGGAACGTAGTTACGGCGAGCAAGCTCTTTACCTGTACCTGTAAGTGAAAGACCCAAGCGACGGGCTTGTTTCCAAGATGGTCCTGTATAACGTGACATATCAATGTCCTCCATAAAAATAATATTTATGGAAATAATTCTGAGCAAACCTAATTCGTGCAGACTGCCTTCGCCCAAACAGCTAAGGCTACTGGTGTTGCGACAGCCTGTTGACGAGCTTTATTTTGCCCTGCTCTTATTTCACACAAACCCCATTATAGCACGCCCATCTTGATTTGGCAAGGTTTTTTTCTTGGGAAATAGCCGACTGGTTTCTTGGAAAATAGCAGAGCTGGATAGCTTATTTGAATCTAGTTTAGCAGTATAGGTTTTACTTGGCTTTTTATCCTTGAAAATATAGAATATTATTGTAAAAATAAAGGTTCGTCATGTCATTCGATGAAAAAAACTTGTCAGTGTTTGCCTGGTTGCGAAACCTGCTTGGCCTCAAATCTAAGGATGGGCTTCTGCCAGAAGATGCCCTCAAGGCGGAATTGATTTTAGGCTTGGAAAAACTCAAGGACAAGCTTCCAGATCAGCCAAACTTGCTGCCCCTCCTTGATAGGGCGGTCGTTGACCTAACAGCTCCGAGTTGTCAGGGTATCGAAGTGAAAAACGTTTGTCGGGACTTAGTTGCCCGCTTGCGTGTTCAGGGTTTTTATGACCTTTACAGCCCAGAGGACCAGGAACTTCTCCAGGAGCTCGACCGACTAATCCATGCTTATGGGACCAGCCAATGGAGCTTTATTGGTTACTAATTTCAGCTCAGCCAGCCGCCTTGTGTGGCTGGCTTTTAGCTGAAGCCTGTTTAGAAGGGGGGTGTTTGCTCTTCACCTCTTTCTTTTCTCAAGTAAACATGGCTTTTTGAGCCGTTTTTTGCTATAATAGCCTTAAAAACACCCCGAAGGAGTTCATTTGCGAGGCAGAATTATCAAGGCTTTGGCCGGATTTTACTATGTGGAGGCTGACGGCCAGGTTTACCAGACCAGGGCAAGAGGCAATTTTCGTCAGAAGGGCCAGACCCCCTATGTGGGCGACTGGGTTGAGTTTTCGGCTGAGGAGCAGTCGGAGGGCTACATCCTAGCCATCGAGGAGCGGACCAACGCCCTGGTGCGGCCGCCCATCGTCAACATCGACCAGGCTGTCGTCATCATGTCGGCCAAGGAGCCTGATTTCAACCCCAACCTCCTGGACCGCTTCCTGGTCCTCTTGGAGCACAAGAGTATCCACCCCGTCATCTACATCAGCAAGCTGGACCTCTTGGAGGACCGGACGGCCATGGACAGGACCCGTCGCCATTACGAGGCTATCGGCTACGAGGTTTGTTATGATTTGGACGAATTGCTGCCGCTCTTAGCCGACAAGGTCACGGTTTTCATGGGTCAGACAGGGGTCGGCAAGTCCACCCTGCTCAATAAAATCGCCCCGGACCTGCAACTGGAAACGGGCGAGATTTCTGATAGCCTGGGCCGAGGCCGCCATACCACCCGTGCGGTCAGTTTCTACCAGCTGGAAGGCGGCAAGATTGCCGACACCCCAGGTTTCTCATCTCTGGACTACCAAGTCACCACCAGCGAAGACCTCAACAAGGCCTTCCCAGAATTGGCCGAGATCAGCCAAGGTTGCAAGTTCCGAACCTGCACCCACACTCACGAACCAGCCTGTGCGGTCAAACCAGCTGTTGAAACGGGTGAGATTTGGACTAGCCGTTATGACAACTACCTGCAGTTGCTCAGCGAAATCGAAAACCGCCGAGAAACCTATAAAAAAGTGGCCAAGAAGAAATAGGAGGTTTGATCATGTCTGAAAATATCATGCTTATCCTGTTGGCTCTAGTAGCTTTATTGGCCGTCAGGGCCATCTTCAAAACCATCGGATGTGTTGTCAAAACGGCTCTGGTGCTTGTTTTAGCCTATGCTGTTTATTACTTTTTGAGTTAGTTTTTTCAGAAATTTTTCCGAAAATCAAAAACAAATCACCTTGCCCGCTCCGCCATTGGCGAGCCACTACTTATCACAAAATAGTTATAGAAAGAGGTTCCCCATGTTCCAAGATAAGATTGCTCCATCTATTCTGGCTGCTGACTACGCCAATTTTGCTGCCGAACTCAAGCGGATTGAAGCGACTGACGCCGAGTATGTCCACATTGACATCATGGACGGCCAGTTTGTGCCCAACATCAGTTTTGGTGCGGATGTGGTGGCTAGCTTGCGTAAGCACAGCAAGCTGGTCTTTGACGTCCACCTCATGGTTGTTAACCCTGAGCGGTACGTGGAGGCCTATGCCCAAGCTGGGGCGGACATGATGACCATCCACACCGAGAGCACCCCCCACATCCACGGGGCCCTGCAAAAAATCAAGGCCGCTGGCCTCAAGGCTGGCGTGGTCATCAACCCAGGAACCCCTGTCGAGGCCCTCTACCCTGTTCTGGAGCTGGTGGACCAGGTCTTGATCATGACCGTTAACCCAGGTTTCGGTGGCCAGGCCTTTATCCCTGAGACCCTGACCAAGGTGACCGCCGTGGCCCAGGAGCGGGACCGCCGTGGCTTGACCTTCGACATTCAGGTGGACGGGGGCATCGACGACACCACTATCGGCCAGGCCAAGGCCGCTGGGGCCAATGTCTTCGTGGCTGGCTCCTACCTCTTCAAGGGAGACCTGACCGAGCGGGTTGCCCGCCTGCGTGAGGCCCTCCATGCCTAGGGTGGCCGTCTGCCTGGGCGGCGATCTCAAACCCTTTGCGACTGCCTACGACCATTATGTGGGCGTAGACCGTGCTTGCCTTTTCCTTTTGGACCATGGGCTGGCGCTGGACATGGCAGTTGGGGATTTTGACTCCGTTAGCCCAGAGGAGCTGGCGACCATCAGAGACCGGGCTGGCGCCTTTCACCAAGCCCAGCCAGAAAAGAACGACACGGATGCCGAATTGGCCCTCAAATTGATTTTTGAGCGGTGGCCAGAGGCCCAAGTGACCATCTACGGCGGTTTCGGTGGCCGACTAGACCACCAGCTGTCCAACGTTTTCCTGCCTAGTGACCCAGACCTGGCTCCCTACATGAGCCAATTTGTTCTGCGAGATGAGACCAACCTGGTTCAATTCTTCCCAGCAGGAACTCATCTGGTCAGTCAGGAAGCTGGTATGACCTATATCGCCTTTATGCCGTCAGACCAGGGGGAGTTGACCATCTTGGACGCCAAATACCCTTTGACGCGCAGCAATTTTTTCCAAAAGAAAATCTACTCCAGCAATGAGTTTGTGGGCCAGACCATTAGCTTTAGCCTGTCTGAGGGCTATGCGGTGGTCATCCAATCCAGAGACGGGAGGTAAGCATGGAGATTCTTATCTTAATGTTGGTTCTGGCCTGTCTGGTGCTCTTGGTCGTCCTCTTGTGGCGGCAGGGTCAGCAGGAGGCCAGGCTCAATCAAGCTTTGGAAGACCAGGCTGATGCCCTATCCGACCAGCTGACCTACCTGATGGAGGTGGCGGGTAAGAACCAGTCGCTGGCTTTGCAAGAGCAAGTCAGCCGTTTGCAGACCGAGTTTTACAACCAGTCCAGCGACCTGCGGGATGTCCTTTATGAGAACCTGACCGCCAACCGTCACCAGACCGACCAACGCTTGGAGGCGGTGCAGGGCAGCCTGGCTGCAGCCGTCAAGGATATGCAGGCCTCCAATGAAAAACGCCTGGAAGACATGCGACAGACCGTGGCTGAAAAATTAGACCAGACCCTCAACCAACGCTTGCAGACCTCCTTTGAGACGGTGTCTAAGCAGCTGGAGAGTGTCAACCAGGGCCTTGGCGAGATGAAATCCGTGGCCCGTGATGTGGGCAGCCTCAACCGTGTCCTGTCAGCCAGCAAGACCCGAGGCATTCTGGGCGAATTGCAGCTGGGGCAGATTGTCGAGGACATGCTGGCCCCTAGCCAATATGAGCGGGAATTCGCCACCGTGTCAGGCTCCAGCGAGCGGGTGGAGTACGCCATCAAGCTACCAGGAGCCAGCTCCGACCAGCCAGTCTACCTGCCTGTCGATTCCAAGTTTCCGCTGGATGATTATTATCGCTTGGAGGAGGCCTACGAGCTGGGAGACCGAGAGGCCATTGACCGCTACCGCAAGGCACTCTTGGCCAGCGTCAAACGCTTTGCCAAGGACATTCAGACCAAGTACCTCAACCCGCCTGAGACCACCCAGTTTGGGATTCTCTTCCTGCCGACGGAAGGACTCTACGCTGAAGTGGTTCGCCAGCCAGCCTTCTTTGATGGACTGAGGCGAGATGAACAGGTCTTGGTGGCTGGGCCATCAACCCTGTCTGCCCTGCTCAATTCCCTATCGGTGGGCTTTAAGACCCTCAACATCCAGAAAAATGCGGATGACATCAGCAAGGTTTTAGGCAATGTCAAGACCGAGTTTGGCAAGTTCTCTGGCCTGCTCAGCAAGGCCCAGAAGCAGCTCAACACGGCTAGTCGAACCCTGGACAGTGTTCTGACCACCAGGACCAATGCCATTGTTCGAGCCCTGTCAACCATCGAAAACTACCAAGACCAGGACACCCAGCTCCTGCTCAATTTGCCCTTAGAAGACGAGGACACCCATGACCAAGATTAACCAAATGAAGAAGGACGAGATTTTTGCAGGCTTTTACCTGCTTAAATCTGCCGAAGTCCGCAAAACCAGAGCAGGCAAGGATTATATTGCCCTAACCCTGCAAGACGATACGGGAGAAATCAGCGGCAACCTCTGGGATGCCCAGCCCCATAACATCGAGACCTTTATCGCAGGCCGAGTGGTCAAGGCTAAGGGTCGTCGTGAGGTTTACAACGGCACGCCCCAGGTCAACCAGCTGGTCATGCGGCTACCCCAGGAGGGGGAGCCCAACGACCCGGCCGACTTCAAGGAGAAGCCGCCTGTTGATGCGGCGGACGTCAAGGACTATCTGGAGCAGATGCTCTTCAAGATTGAGAACGCCACCTGGCAGCGGATTGTCCGAGCCCTCTACCGCAAGTACAACAAGGAGTTCTTCACCTTCCCGGCCGCCAAGACCAACCACCACGCCTTCGAGGCTGGCCTGGCCTACCATACGGCGACTATGGTGAAATTGGCTGACGCCATTGGGGACATTTACCCAGAGCTCAACAAGAGCCTGCTCTATGCGGGTGTCATGTTGCACGACCTGGCCAAGGTCATCGAGCTGACAGGCCCTGACAACACCGAATACACCATCCGAGGCAACCTGATTGGCCACATTGCCCTGGTCAATGAAGAAATCACTAAAATCATCAGCGAACTCAACATCGACGAGACCAAGGAAGACGTCATCGTCCTCCGCCACGTCCTCCTCAGCCACCACGGCCAGCTGGAGTATGGCAGCCCTGTCCGTCCCAAAATCATGGAGGCGGAAATCCTCCACATGATTGACAACATTGATGCCGAGATGATGATGATGACCACGGCCCTCAATCGCGTAGCCCCTGGCGAGATGACAGCTAAAATCTTTGCCATGGACAACCGTTCCTTCTACAAGCCAAAATTTAATCAATAAAATCAGCGAAACGAGCATTTTTTAAGTATAAATGTTCGTTTTTTTCTTGGGTCTGTGCTATAATGATAGAAAAGAATAAGAAGGTGGTAAACACATGAAACTTAAACGTAGTGAACGCATGGTAGTTATTTCCAACTACCTCCTCAACAACCCTTATAAGCTGACAGGGCTTAACACCTTTGCTGAGCAATACCAAGCGGCCAAATCGTCTATTTCAGAGGACATTTCCATCATCAAACGGGCCTTTGAGAGCAGCGGTGTTGGTGAGGTTGAAACCGTAACAGGTGCAGCTGGTGGCGTGATTTTCACTCCGACCATTTCCAAAGAGGAATCCTTGGCAACAGCGACAGAACTTTGCGAACGCCTGTCTGAGAGCAATCGGATTTTGCCAGGGGGTTACCTCTACCTGTCTGACCTCCTTAGCACCCCTCGCATGTTGAAGAACGTGGGACGGATTATCGCTCACGCCTTCAAGGGTGAGAAAATTGATGCGGTCATGACCGTGGCGACCAAGGGAGTGCCTCTGGCCAATGCTGTCGCCAACGTCCTTAATGTGCCTTTTGTCATCGTTCGTCGTGACCTCAAGATTACTGAAGGATCAACCGTCAGCGTCAACTATGCCAGTGGTTCTAGCGGTGACCGCATCGAAAAAATGTTCTTGTCTAAACGGAGCTTGGCCCCAAACAGCCGTGTTCTGATTGTGGACGACTTCTTAAAAGGTGGTGGCACCATTTCTGGTATGGCCAGCCTTTTGCAGGAATTTGATTCGACCCTGGTTGGTGTGGCTGTCTTTGCCAACAATAGTCAAGAACCCAAACGGGCTAGTTTTGAGTACAAATCCCTTTTGAATGTCTCAGAGATTGACGTGGCAACCAACCGAGTGACGGTTGAGTTGGGAAATATTTTTGAAGATTAACAAGAAAGTGTAGGCAAGTCTATGGCTAAAATCGCTTTTGTCTGTTTGGGCAACATATGCCGCAGTCCAATGGCTGAGGTTGTCATGAGGCATTTGGCCAAGGATCAAGATCTGGAGGTGGTTAGCCGAGCGACCTCAAACTGGGAACATGGCAACCCAATCCATCATGGCACTCAGGCTATCTTAAAGCAATATGGCCTGGCCTATGATGGGGCAAAAACCTCTCAACAGATTAAGCTCGATGAGCTGGCTGATTTTGACCTGATTATCGGCATGGACCAGCAGAATGTCAAGGACCTTAAAGCCCTGTCTGCTGGCCGTTACGATGATAAAATCCACCTCTTTTGTGAGGGGGGTGTGCCCGACCCGTGGTACACTGGGGATTTTGAAGAAACCTACCAGATAGTAACAAGGGGGTGTGACGAGTGGCTAAACGAGATTGGCAGCCGTTTTTATTAAAGGAACGGTGGCAGCTGGAACTCTTGTCTGGTGCGGTAGTAGCCTTATTGGCGGTATCCGTCATTGGGGTGGCTTTGCCACAGGACAAACAGCTGAGCTATGATGGTGGTAAGTTAGTTTATAAAGGTGCGGTCAAGAGCAACCGCATGACGGGCCGTGGCCAGTTGGTCTATGACAATGGTGACCGCTATGAAGGTGACTTTGTCAACGGGGTTTTCAATGGTCAAGGGACCTTTACCTCTCATCAAGGTTGGCGTTATGAGGGGGACTTCAAGGACGGTAAACCGCATGGGACTGGGAAACTGGTGACAACCAATCAGGTGGTCTACCAAGGGACATTTAAGCAAGGAGTCTATCAAGAATGAAGATAAAATGGTTTTCTTTAATCAGGCTCTTTGGCCTAGCCTTGGTCTTGTGTTACCATTTTTATAAAACCTCCCTACCAGGTGGTTTTATCGGGGTTGATATTTTCTTCACCTTTTCAGGGTATCTAGTGACTGCCCTCTTTATTGACGAATACGCTAGAACTGGTCAGATTGACTTGCTGAGCTTTGCTAGACGCCGTCTTTATCGTATTTTACCGCCCCTGGTTTTGATGGTTCTTTTGGTAATGCCGCTGACCCTCTTGGTCAAACGTGATTTTGTAGCGGATATTGGTCATCAGATTGCCGCTGTTTTCGGCTTTACGACTAATATCTACGAACTGCTGACAGGAGGAAACTACGAAAGCCAGTTTATCCCTCATCTGTTCTTGCATACCTGGAGTTTGGCCATTGAGGTGCAGTTTTACCTGGTTTGGGGGCTAGTGTTGTCCTTCTTTTCTCGGAAACCCCTGAACGTTGGGCAGTTTCGGGGCCTCATCTTTTTCCTCTCAGCGGTCTTGTTTGGCTTGACCTTTTTGGGTCTATTCGTGACATCTTTTTTCACGACTAATTATTCCAGCCTCTACTTCTCCAGCTTTTTCAGAAGTTCCTCTCTCTTTTTAGGCAGTTTCTTTGCTACCTTGACAGGGGTTGAATACACGGTCAAGCGATTCAGGAAAAATGTTCAGCAATGGCCGCTCAGACAGGTTTTAGCTACTCTCGGTCTCAGTGTGAGTTTGCTGGTCTTTCTGGCCTTGTCCCTAGCTTTTGATCAGTTAGTGACCTACCTGTTTGGCTTTGCTTTGACCAGTTTGTTCACAGGCTTGCTCATTTACAGCCTGCGTGTTCTGCACGATAAACTGCCAGGGGTTGGTGAACCAGCCCTCATCGGTCACCTAGCTGATTTGAGTTATGGAATCTACCTCTTTCATTGGCCCCTGTTTGTTATTTTTACCCCTCTCATGCCCAAGTCACTTGCGGTCGGGCTAACCCTTTTTCTGTCAGTTCTTTTGGCGGCGGTGTCATTTTACCTCATCGAACCTTGGTTGAAAAAAGGGACGGCAACAGTTTTTGGGCTGGTTCTGCCAGCTCCAAGGGACAAACGGGTGTCCTTTGGGATTTTAGGAACCTTACTTGCCATCACCTTGGGCATTTCGGTGACGGCTCCTCGTCTCAGTCCATTTGAGACAACCCTCCTTGTCAATGGTCTCCATCAGGCCAATCGTAGCATCACCCAGACCCATAATCTCTTGGTCGGTGATGTTGATGCGGTGAATAGTGTTTTGATTTTAGGGGATTCGGTGACCCTCAATTCGAGCCAGGCCCTGGGAACTCTTTTACCAGAAGCGGAATTGGATGCTGCCATTAGTCGGAACTTTATCACTGCCTTTGAGACCTTCCAAAACCGTCTTGACAATGACGCACTGGCTAAGACGGTCGTGCTAGCAGTTGGGGTCAATTCGGTCTATAATTATGAAGCTGAAATTCAACCTTTTATTGATGACCTTCCAAACGGTCATCGCTTGGTTATCGTGACTCCCTATAATACAGCTGACAGCCGTGTTCCTGGTATGCGGGACTATGAACTCAGTTTGGAAAAATCTTACCCCTATCTCAAGGTTGCTGACTGGTACCGTGCAGCAGCAGATACACCTGAGATTTGGGCTGGCACAGACGGCGTTCACTTCTCAAGTAGCAATACTAAGGGTGCAGAGCTCTATGCCAAAACTATTCGAGAAGCCATTGTTGCAGTGGCTAAAAAACCTGCTAAAGGGGATAAAAACTAGAACGTTAGGGCAGCAGTCCTAACGTTTCCTTGTTTGAAAATGTTTATTTTTTTGAAATTCCTCTTGCAAAAACTGCTCATCTGGTGTAAAATAGATTTGCAACCGTTTTCTGAATGGATTAAAATTTTTTGAAAAAAATGTAAAAAATTTCTTGTGAAACTATTTACAAATACAAAAAATTAGTCTATAATGAGAATGTAATAAAAATTGTGAAAAAATTAACAAATCTTGTTAATGGCACATAGGAGGATAATATGGCTGAAAAATCAGTTAAACCAGAAGACAAATTGCTCGAAGCCCGTGCTCATGTTGATGAGTTGGTGCAAAAAGGTTTAGTGGCTCTTGAAGAGTTCAGAAAGCTCAACCAAGAGCAGGTGGACTACATTGTGGCCAAGGCTTCAGTTGCAGCCCTGGACGCACACGGTATCTTGGCCCAGCACGCGGTTGATGAAACCAAACGTGGTGTCTTTGAAGACAAGGCAACTAAAAACCTCTTTGCCTGTGAGCACGTGGTTAACAACATGCGTCACACTAAGACCGTTGGTATTATCGAAGATGATGAAGTCGCTGGTTTGACCTATATCGCCGAGCCAGTTGGTGTGGTTTGTGGTGTTACCCCAACAACCAACCCAACATCAACAGCCATCTTTAAGGCTTTGATTTCCCTCAAAACCCGTAACCCAATCGTTTTTGCCTTCCACCCATCAGCCCAAGAGTCATCAGCTCATGCTGCTCGTATCGTTCGTGATGCAGCCGTCGCTGCTGGTGCTCCTGAAAACTGTGTGCAGTGGATTACCAAACCATCTATGGAAGCAACCAACGAACTCATGAAGCACGATGGTATCGCCACTATCTTGGCGACCGGTGGTAACGCCATGGTGCGTGCGGCCTACTCATGCGGTAAGCCAGCTCTGGGTGTAGGTGCTGGTAACGTGCCAGCCTATGTGGAAAAAACAGCTAACATCCGTCAGGCAGCTCATGACATCGTCATGTCTAAATCCTTTGACAACGGGATGGTCTGTGCTTCTGAGCAAGCTGCCATCGTTGACAAGGAAGTTTACGACGAGTTTGTGTCAGAACTCAAGAGCTACCACACTTACTTTGTTAACAAGAAAGAAAAAGCCCTCTTGGAAGAATTCTGCTTTGGCGTAAAAGCTAACAGCAAGAACTGTGCAGAAGGCAAGCTCAATGCCGACATCGTTGGTCGTCCAGCAGCCTGGATTGCTGAGCAAGCTGGTTTCAGCGTGCCAGAAGGCACCAACATCTTGGCGGCTGAAGTGTCTGAAATTGGTGAAAAAGAGCCACTCACTCGCGAAAAACTCTCACCAGTTATTGCGGTGCTCAAGGTTGAAGACACCGAAGCTGGTCTCGAAGCTGCCCGCCAAATGGTTGAATTCCACGGTCTTGGTCACTCTGCAGCCATCCACACCAACAATACTGAGCTGGCTAAAGAGTTCGGTACTCGTGTTAAAGCCATCCGTGTGATCTGGAACTCACCATCAACTTTCGGTGGTATCGGTGACGTTTACAACTCCTTCCTGCCATCATTGACCCTGGGCTGTGGTTCTTACGGTCGCAACTCTGTTGGTGACAACGTGAGTGCAGTGAACCTCTTGAACATCAAAAAAGTAGGAAGACGGAGAAACAATATGCAATGGTTCAAAGTACCATCAAAAATCTACTTCGAGCGTGACTCTATCCAGTACCTGCAAAAATGCCGTGACGTTGAGCGTGTCATGATCGTTACCGACGAAGCAATGGTTCGCCTTGGCTTTGTTCAACGCATCATTGAGCAATTGGAATTGCGGAGCAACAAGGTGCTCTACTCAATCTTCTCAGACGTTGAGCCAGATCCAGACATCACAACTGTTGAACGCGGTGCCAGCCTGATGCGTGAATTCAAGCCAGACACCATCATTGCCCTCGGTGGTGGGTCACCAATGGATGCGGCCAAAATCATGTGGCTCATGTATGAGCGTCCAGACATCGACTTCCGTGACCTGGTTCAGAAATTCCTTGACATCCGCAAACGTGCCTTCAAATTCCCATCATTGGGTGACAAGGCTAAGTTCATCGCCATCCCAACCACATCTGGTACTGGTTCAGAGGTGACACCATTCGCGGTTATCTCTGACAAGAAAAACAACCGCAAGTACCCAATCGCTGACTACGCTTTGACCCCAACTGTGGCCATCGTTGACCCAGCTTTGGTACTGACTGTTCCAGACTTTGTTACTGCCGATACGGGTATGGACGTCTTGACTCACGCGACAGAAGCCTATGTGTCAACCGTTGCCAACGACTACACCGACGGTTTGGCTCTTCAAGCCATCAAGATTGTCTTTGAATACCTGGAGCGTTCTGTGAAAGAAGCTGACTTTGAGTCACGCGAGAAAATGCACAACGCCTCAACCATCGCTGGTATGGCCTTCGCTAACGCCTTCCTGGGTATTTCCCACTCAATGGCCCACAAGATTGGTGGTCGCTTCCACACCGTTCACGGCCGTACCAACGCCATCCTCTTGCCATACGTTATCCGTTACAACGGTACCCGTCCAGCCAAGACTTCAACATGGCCTAAGTACAACTACTACCGTGCAGATGAGAAGTACCAAGACATCGCTCGCATGCTGGGCTTGCCAGCGTCAACCCCAGAAGAAGCGGTTGAGTCTTACGCTAAAGCCGTTTACGAATTGGGTGAACGCATCGGTATCAAGATGAGCCTCAAAGACCAAGGTGTTGATGAGAAAGAACTCAAAGAATACTCTCGTGAATTGGCCCTTCTTGCCTACGAGGATCAATGTACCCCAGCCAACCCACGCTTGGCCATGGTTGACCACATGCAAGAAATCATCGAAGACGCCTACTATGGCTACAAAGAGCGTCCAGGCCGTCGCAAGTAATTTAGACTAGTCTCCCTTTGATTGATAAGCAAAAGCAACTGGACGTGTTCCAGTTGCTTTTTTGCTTGTGTAGAGTTGACGCTCAGCTGGCGTGTTCAGAATGAGCTGTCGCTACTCACCATCCCTGAAAAAATAGTAGTTAAAGATGATGATAAAGCCCAGAAGGGCAAAGCCTGCCTTGAAGAGGAGCGTGAGGCGGTTTTCTGGGGTGGCAAAGGTCTGGTAGATGTCTGCAAAGTAGAGCAGAAATTCTGCCAGAACCAGGCCTAGGACGACTTTAATTTTTTTCATGAGTGTGACCTCCCTTTTTTGATTTGCGATTTTATTATAGCTAATTTAATCGCTTTAATCAAAGAAAAAGCGGTGTTAGCGGTTGGATTCATTGCTGAGTGCAGCTGTTTTTTATCAGATGATATAGGGAATAGGGACTAGCTAACGGCCATAGTGCGGAGGTCATCAGCGGAGGTGTGAGCTCCTTGTTGGCTTGGTGGTTGAGCTGGCCAAGATGGTTCAGGGGTTCTGCTCTGCCATTTCCCGAACAATAACCAAAAAAATCACAAAAAGTCTTGTCAGCGGGCTGGTTTTGAGGTATAATAATAACACTATGAGCAAGGAGCGTCCCATGAAACCAATCAACATGCACGTGGTGGTCATCGTCATCTAAGTTAGGGCTATACGATTTTCGTAGAGTCCTATTCGTGCATGTTGAGAATGGGACAGACAAGAACGTGAGCTACCCATTCTCGTGGGTGGCTCTTTTCTTATGGTAAATCTGTTTGAGGTTGATAGGAAAGGAGAAACATATGAAAACCTTACAGAAAAAAGATTATTTGACCATCGGGTCCATGCTTTTCGGCATCATGTTTGGGGCGGGCAACCTGATTTTCCCTGTCCACATGGGTCAGGAGGCGGGGAGCCAGCTCTGGCCAGCCACCTTGGGCTTCTTAGTCTCAGCCATCGGCCTGCCCTTCCTGGGTATCGTGGCTATGGCCCTGTCCGAGAGCAAGAGCGTTTACCAGCTGGCTGCCAAGGTTAACCCTGGCTACGGCAAGCTCTTCACCGTCCTGCTCTATCTGGTGATTGGCCCCTTTTTCGCCATCCCACGCCTGGCGACCACGTCCTTTCAGATTGGTCTGGTGCCTTTCGTGCCTGAGAGCCAGCAAACCCTGGCCTTGGCCCTCTACTCCCTGGCCTTCTTTGCCCTGGCCTGGCTCCTGTCCCAAAAGGCTGAGAAGCTCTTGGGCTATGTGGGTAAGGTCCTCAACCCGATTTTCCTGACGGTCCTAGGGGTCCTCTTGGCCTTTACGGTTTTTAGCCCTATGGGAAATAGCGGAGCTGGCATGGTGCAAGAGGCCTACGCCACCAATGCCTTTGCCAAGGGGGTCTTGGAGGGCTACAACACCCTGGATGTTCTGGCAGCCTTGGCCTTTGCCATCCTGGTCATCTCAGCTCTCAAGAGTTTGGGTGTGACCGAGCCTCGACAGATGGCCAAGGACATGGTCAAATCAGGTCTCATCAGTATGGTCATTATGGCGGTCATCTATGCCCTCCTGGCCTACGCAGGGGCGACCAGCCTGGGTCAGTTTGAGCTCAGTGCCAACGGTGGTATCGCCCTGGCTCAAATCGCTGGTCACTATCTAGGCACAGCGGGTAATGTCCTTTTGGCTTTAATCGTTTTCTTTGGCTGTTTCAAGACGGCTGTCGGTCTCTTGACGGCCTTTGCGGAAACCTTTGCGGAGATGTTTCCAAGCGTGTCCTACAAAACCTTCCTGGCGGTGGCCACCCTCTTCCCAGCCCTCTTTGCCAATGTGGGTCTGACCAACATCATCGCCTACTCCATCCCAGTCCTCATGTTCATCTACCCGCTGGCCATCGTCTTGGTGCTGCTGGGTCTCTGTGACAAGTTTCTGGCGGGTCGTCAGGGCATTTATTTCTGGGTGACGGCCTTTACCCTCCTGCCAGCCCTCTTGGACGGCCTGGCAGCCTCGCCTTGGGCCAGCCTGCCAGCGGTTGCTGGTCTGGTCAGCTTTGGTCACGGCCTTTTGCCCTTCTCAGGTCTAGGCATGGGCTGGCTCTTGCCAGCAGGTCTGGGTCTCTTGGTCGGTTTGGCGATGACTAAGAAAGGCTAGGTCAGCCCTCTTGATGACCTTGTCTTTACCTAGGAAATATCACCATTAACACCAAAGCCCTCACTAGGTTTATCATCCTAATGAGGGCTTTGGCCTTAAAAGTCTGTCACTTCTTGTCTCACAAGTCCTTTTATAAGGTGTGCATCTCTTTCTCCAATAAAACATAATCACAATGAAATTGAGAAATTTTAGATCCTTTACGGACAGTGCTGGTATAAACTCTTTCAGCGTTTTTTCGAATTCTATCTTGATGAGATTTACAAAATTGATGTTGTTTATAAAAAAGAAACTGATAATTGAGGTTCAATTCACTAAAATTTATGGGAACTATATATCTGTTTACACTAACCACAAGATGTAGTATTTCGACAACATCAAAAAAGGCGACTTCCAAACTAGGAAATCGCCTTTTCATCTGCTCTAACCATCAATAATATCTTCTCAGTTTATCCTGATTTTCTTTGAAAAACTCTTCTAGCCAGTCCAGACCATAGGCATAACTGAAACCTTCTAGGAGAACGGAGAAATCAATGCTATCAAATCCCATTTTCTTCAAGCCATCAAAGGTATTAAATGGCGAATGGAAGTGTTTATATTTGATGATTGCTCCAATATCTTTCAAATCCTGCTCTCTTGTGCTGACCATCTTCATACCCAAGACGTATTCAATTGGAGCAACTAAAACAGTTAAGTTTTCGAATGAATATAGGGTCTCACACAAATGTAATGGTGGCTGTCTGTTCATGTTTGCCACATTATTATTGAGCCATAGTTCTTGGTCAGTATTCAAATTAAAGCGTTGCCCTACACGAGCAATAATTTCGTTGATTTTCTGACTTTCTTCATAAAAAGCATCTACATCTTGTGTAGCTCGCAAACCATGATACTCTAAAACATAACCACCAACACAAATAATGGATAAATGAAGATTGGCTTGAGACAACTCTTGGTTCAAGGCTTCAAAAACAGGTTTCATTTTATCCATGTCTGTATTTCTCCATCAATTTTTGAACATTGGTTAATTTGGCTGGTTTATTTAAGGAAACCACATATTCATGAGTTGGTGTATGCTCTTGTATAGCATATTTCAAACTAACCTTTTGAAAATCTGTTAGTTCTTTAGAAGCTAATAACTTTTCGACATCTTCGTCCGTCAAATAAGAATGGTCTTCAAAAATAACTTTTCGCAAATAGCGAAACCAGTGACTAGCATTAAAACGTGATTGTTTTGATGCATTTATCATATAGTCATACCAGTCCATATTGCTCTCCTCAATTCCTTCTTTTTCTTAATTTCTTATATTCTTTAGGATTATAATTTAGTGCTTGTTGTAGTTTCAAATCAAAATTGGAAAACTCTAACTCATCTTTCTAAAACGGAATCTCAGGCATTCGGAACTGAAACTTTTTATAAAAGAAGGTATTGAATTCATTTCATAAAAACGAATGTCATCGTAAAAAAAGTTCATCTTAACTCCTTAAACAGAAAAAGGTTGGAGAACCCAACCTTAAGGCTCACATTTGGGATATAGGCAGTGAATCACCTCAGTTAAGGCTCACATTTGGGATATAGGTAGTGAATCACCTCGATAGTGATATTATACCTTAAAAAAAGCCAGAGGTCAAGGAGTTGCCAGACTTATCCACGCCGTACGCATGAAAAGTTTCTCTGTTCTTTTTTGAGCCCTAAAAGAATTTTTGAAAAGTGGAGAATACCGCCTGTCCATTCGTTAAGCTCTATTTTCCAAATAATTGGGGCAAATAATCCTCCAAATGGACAGCAATATAGCCTTGTTTGCGACGGTAACTGAGCTCTTTCTTGGAATATGCCATGACCTTTAAACAATAGAGACAGATTTTCCGAATGGCATTGAGATTAAAGGCCATCCTCTTCCCAGCCCTCTTTGCCAATGTGGGCCTGACCAACATCATCGCCTACTCCATCCCAGTCCTCATGTTCATCTACCCGCTGGCCATCGTCTTGGTGCTTCTAGGTCTCTGTGACAAGTTTCTGGTGGGTCGTCAGGGCATTTACTTCTGGGTGACGGCCTTTACCCTCCTGCCAGCCCTCTTGGACGGTCTGGCAGCCTCGCCTTGGGCTAGCCTGCCAGCGGTTGCTGGTCTGGTCAGCTTTGGTCACGGCCTTTTGCCCTTCTCAGGTCTAGGCATGGGCTGGCTCTTGCCAGCAGGTCTGGGTCTCTTGGTCGGTTTGGTGATGACTAAGCGAGAAGTAAGTTGAAAATGAGCAGTTTTTGCCCTTAAAATCAGTTAATTTAAGAAAATATCAAGAAATTGTGATAAAAATTCTTGACATCAAAAACTGATAATGATACAATTAAAACGTAAGTATTGCTTAGGCAGTATAATACAGAATATTTTCTATATAGAGGAGAACTTTCATGAAAAAATCTTTCATCACTCTTGCGACAGTAGCTACACTTGTTGCAGCTGGTGCTCAGATTGTTGCTGCTGACGCAGCTAGCAACGTTGAACTTGCGAAAAGTGTTGTTGTTCCAAAAACACCTAGCACTGCTTTCGTATTGAACAAAAACTTTGTTGAAGCTGACGCTGCTTACAAATTGGCAGCAAACGGTGGTACTAACAACAACGGTCAAGATGTCCTTGGTGTTGCTGGTGCTAAAAAAGCTCTTACAAAAGAAGAAGCTGCTTTGGAAACTGCTAACACTGCCTTGACTGCAGCTGGTGAAGCTAAAACAAAAGCACTTAAAACAACAACTGAAACTGAAGATGCTAATATTGCAGCTAAAGAAGCTAATGTAAAAACTATTACTGACGCTATTAAAGCTGAGCAAGACGCTATTGCGAAGTTTGAAGATGCTAAACGTCTTTTGAACTTGAACTCTGGTATTAACAGTGTTGAACGTGGTGCACAAATCGAAGCTTTGGATGCTGACATCGCCACTGCTAACGCTAAAATTGCTGCCTACAACACAGCTTTGGCGACTGCTAACACAGCTTTGGAAGATGCAAAAGTAGCTAAAGCTGAAGCTTTGGCTAAAACAGCTGCTGAAGAAGATGCTAAAATCAAAACAGCTCAAGACGCTGTAGCTGCTGCTGCTAAGAAAGTTGCAGATGCTAAGGCTGCTCTTGCTGACTGGACAACTGCTGAAGCTCAGTTGAAAGCAGAACTTGAAGATGCTCGTTTGGCTTTGATCAAAAACGGTTTGACTAACGACCAAATCAAGAAATTGGTTGACCAAGCTCAAGCTGAAGTAAAAGCTGAAACAGTTTCTGTTACTCGTCTTTACAACCCATCAACTGGTTTCCACTGGTTCACTACAGATGCAGGTCGTGCATCAAGCCTGCGTTCTTCTGGCTGGAACCTTGAAGGTGTTGCATTCGTAACTCCTGCAACTGGTACTCCTGTTTACGCTGTAACTAGCCCTTCAGGTTACAACCACTTCACTGCCAACATGGAAGAAATCAATGGTCTTGTAGCTAAAGGCTGGACTAAAGGCGAGATTGTATTCTACACTGCTTCAGAAGGTGTATCTGTTAAACGTCTTTACAACCCTAACACTGGTAACCACCACTTTACTGCTAATGCAGAAGAAGCTGCTGGTCTTGTTGCTAAAGGTTGGAACAACGAAGGTCACGCTTACTACGTAACTTCATTGAAATAATCACGTCTAGTGACTTTCACTCATTAACGAGAAAGAATCCAGCTGTCCTTGGACAGCTGGTTTTTTTGTGGCTTGGTTTTTGGAAAAAACAAACTTTTTTTCAAAAACCCCTTGCCATTTTTCTAAAAACTGTGTATAATGGTCAAGAAATAAGGACTTTTAAGGAGAGACAGAGAGCTTTCCAAGGGACTTCGACAGGGATTTGTCCAGCCTACTAGTGGCGATGGCCACAAGGTAAGCTGAACAAGTCGGCAAACAGGAAAAGGTGTTTTTCCGCACGCTCGAATATCCAGAGTCTCGTTTCAGATTACCGAGGCTCTTTTTTTGCAAAAAGAGCCCGTTGACAAAAGGAGGCCGTATGGCAGAAAAAACATTGTTGTTTGATATTCACGAGAGCCCAGAGCTGGGCAAAGGCCTGTTGCTGAGTGTTCAGCACGTCTTTGCCATGTTCGGGGCGACCATCCTGGTGCCCTTGCTCTTGGGCATGTCGGTATCGACCGCCCTCTTAGCATCGGGTATCGGCACCCTGATTTACATGGTGTCCACTCGCTTTAGCGTGCCAGTTTACCTGGGCTCGTCCTTTGCCTACATCTCAGCCATGGGCTTTGCCAAGGAGCAGATGGGCGGTGACATCTCGGCAGCTCAGACAGGGATTATCCTGGTTGGTTTGATTTATGTTTTGGTGGCCCTCTTGGTGGGCAAGGTGGGGACGGCCTGGATTGACCGGCTCCTGCCACCTGTGGTGATTGGTCCCATGATCATCGTTATCGGTCTGGGTCTGGCAGGCACAGCGGTTAACAGTGCTGGTTTTGTCAAGGACGGCGACTGGCGTAACATGCTGGTGGCTGGGGTCAGCTTTATGATTGCGGTCCTGGTTCAGACCAAGGGCAAGGGCTTTGCCAAGGTTATTCCCTTCCTGATTGCCATTGCGGGCGGTTATGTGGTCGCGGCTCTCTTGGGCCTGGTTGACTTCACGCCAGTTAAGGAAGCGGCCTGGTTCGCCCTGCCGACCATCAGCCTGCCCTTTGCGACTGGGGTTGCAGGTTGGGGTCAGTACAAGCTCTACTTGGGTCCAGAAGCGCTAGCCATTCTCCCAATCGCCATCGTCACCATCGCTGAGCACATCGGCGACCACATGGTGCTGGGCGAGATTACGGGTCGCAACTTCCTCAAAACGCCAGGTTTGAACAGGACCCTGGTGGGTGACGGGGTGGCGACGGCCGTGTCGGCCTTTATCGGTGGCCCTGCCAACACCACCTACGGTGAGAACACGGGTGTTATCGGCATGACCCGCATCGCCAGCGTGTCGGTGATTCGCAACGCGGCCTTTATCGCCATTGGCCTCAGTTTCTGTGCCAAGTTCACGGCTTTGATTTCGACCATTCCGACAGCGGTTCTGGGTGGCATGTCCATCCTCCTCTACGGGGTTATCGCCAGCAACGGCCTCAAGGTTCTGATTAAGTCTAAGGTTAACTTCGGTGCTTCCCGCAACCTGGTTATCGCGTCAGCCATGCTGGTGCTTGGTCTGGGTGGTGCCGTCCTCCAGCTGGGCTCTAGCCTGGTGATTTCAGGGACTGCCCTGTCCGCCCTGGTGGGTGTCCTCCTCAACCTGGTCCTGCCCAAAGAAGATTAAGAACCTGTATTCAGATCTCAGCCTTCACCTGACAGGCTAGTTTTGGCTCACTCTTTGTCACATTTTTTGGCAATACGGACAGTATTTCTGCAAAAATGTTTCTCGATTGCACCAAAACTAGCCTAGTCAATCAAATACTTCGATTGTGAATACAGGTTCTAACATTTGCCCCAGCCTTGCTGGGGTTTTCTTTTGGGAAATGGCAGAGCAACAGGAGCTGGTTTCATCAGGCTGAGCTTGTTTCTCTGCTTAGCGATGACCAAAAGAAAAAAGGAGTGCTTGCTCCTGCGATTGAAGAAAATTGTCCAAAATAGACATTTTCTTCACTCTTTTTTCTGTTGTAAAAAACAGAAAAACCCTTAAAAACGCTATAAATTCAGCAGTTTTAAGAGTTGATGCAGGGTGAGGTTAACAAGCTGTGTGTGCTATTTTTCCATCGTTGTCTATGTTCAGAGGAGGGATTGCCACTTTCTAGGCCTGATCTGTGAGCCAGGCGACCACCTCTGAGCGAGGTTTGCGGGTTTTTGGGTGCTTGGGGTCTCGCAGGCGGTAACCGACTGACAGCAGGCAGACCACCGCCTCCTTGGCTGGGTCGATGTAACCTGCCTCGGCCATGATGGCGTTGAGCCGGTCAAAGTGGAAGCCCTCGATTGGGCAGGTATCCAGCCCCATCAGGGCAGCAGCAGTCATCATGGTTCCCATGGCGATGTAGGTTTGCTTGGCTGTCCAGTCCAGGAGAGCCCGCGGGTTGTCAGCTATGGCCATATCTCGCTCCTGAAAGGCTTGATAGAGGCTTAGGCGGCTGGCCAGATCTTCCTCCGACGTCAGGCCACGGCGAATCAAGCTCTGGTGGATGCTCTGGCTATCGTAGCGGGCGTTTTTCTCAGCCACCAAGAAAATCATGTGGCTAGCCGTGTCAAACTGGGGCTGAGCACCCCAAGAAACCGCCTTGAGGTCGGCTTTAAGCTGGGCATCCAAAGCCTTGTTATCGGCCACTAGGAATCGCCAACCCTCAAGCCCAACTGATGATGGGCTTTGATGGGCCAAGTCTAGCAACAGTTCCATATCCTCACGGGCCACCTGGCGGTCATCATAGACCCGAACGGCCGTCCGAAAGGCACTGGCTTTCTGCAAGAGTTGGGTGATGGTGGGTGTTGTCATGTCTGTCCTCCTTTTAGTGGGTTGTTCCTGCAACCAAGTGCTTATCGTCCTGTCCCTTGTGGGTAACGATGGTTTCTAGAGCAATCTCGACCCCTCGACAGATGTCCTCTAGGGCCATGGAAGCCGTGTTGGGCTTGTCCACCACCTGTTCTGGCAGGAAGGGAATGTGGAGAAAACCTGCTCGAGTGTCAGGATAGAATTTGTCAGCCAGGTAGAGGACCTGATACATGAGGTGGTTGCAGACGTAAGTCCCAGCCGAATTTGACACCGAGGCGGGCAGGCCAGCTGCCCGAATGGCTGCCACCATGGCCTTGATGGGCAGGGTAGAAAAATAGGCAGCAGGCCCGTCCGCCTGAATGGTCACATCGATGGGTTGCTGACCGTCATTGTCAGGGATACTAGCATCGTCTTGGTTGATGGCTACCCGTTCAGGGGTCAGGCCGAAACGACCGCCTGCCTGGCCGATACAGAGAACCACATCAGGCTGGTAGTCCGCCATGGTCTCAGCCACTACCGTAGCCGACTGATGGAAGGTCACAGGGACTTCCAGACATTTTATCTCAGCTCCAGCCAGGCTGGACGGCAAGCGTCGAATCACTTCCAGGGCTGGGTTGCGGTTTTCACCGCCAAAGGGTTCAAAACCCGTGACTAAAATCTTCATGCTTGACCTCCTAAACGGCTCAACAAAAAGTCACCAACGGCAGATACAGCCAGGGGGATGGCGGCCTCATCAGGGCTCATTTGCGGGTGGTGAAGGGGGTAAGGGGTGTCAACCCCTAACCAGAACATGACACCGGGAACTTGTTGCAGCAGGTAACCAAAATCCTCTCCTGTCATGGCAGGCGGGCAGGCCAGCATATCCACCTGGTCGTGCTGGTCAAAGAAGGTCACGAGGTTTTGGGCCAATTCAGCATCATTCTCCACAGGCAGGTAGCCGCCCTGGTTGAGCTCGATGTCAACGCTCAAACCGAAGGACTGGGCCACCCCCTGAGCCAGCTGACGGACCCGTTCCTGCATGAGCAGGCTGTTTTTCTGGGTCAGGCTGCGGATGGTGCCGTGCAAGAAGGCTGTATCGGCAATGATGTTGTTGGTGGTGCCAGCGGTCATGTGGCCGATGGTCACCACGCCCCCTTCAATGGGATCAACGTTTCGGCTGACCACGGTCTGAACCTGGGTCACAAAGTAGCTGGCCGCCACCAGAGCGTCCCTGGTCTGATGAGGGAAGGCCGCATGGCCGGCCTTGCCGTGGAAGGTGATTTTGATTTCGCAGGTGCCAGCAAAGAGGGTGCCGGTGTTGGTAGCCAACTGCCCAACTGCCAGGTCTGGCCGAACATGGAGGGCATAGAACTCATCTGGCAGCCAGTCGCCAAAGGCACCGTCGTCAAACATGAGCTTGGCCCCAGCCAGGTTCTCCTCGGCTGGCTGGAACAAGATGAGGAGGTTGTTGGCAGGTTGCTGCTCGGCTATTTTTTCCAAAAGCCCCAAAGCAATGGTCATGTGGACATCATGGCCGCAGGCGTGCATCCGCCCCTGGTGCTGGCTGGCAAAGAGCAGGTCGGTCGCCTCAAGGATGGGCAGGCCGTCGATGTCGGTTCGCCAACCGATGGTTTTTTTGGGGGAATGGCCCTGCACAAAAACCAGAATTCCAGTCTGCCAGATCTTGGTCTGGATATAGGGTTTGTCGTTGGTGATTTGGGCGATTAGCTCTAGCAGATAGGCCTGGGTCTTGTGTTCCTCCAGGCCGATTTCAGGGATCTGGTGGAGGTCCCTGCGAATGGCAATCAAATCAAGCATACTAATCCTCTTTCTTTCAGAAACTATGGGTCTATTATAGACCAAACTGGTCTGGCTGGCAAGGGGCAATCCCCTCATCTGACGTCAAAAAAGCCACCTTTAGGAGCAGGTGGCTTTTTTGGGGTGTCAACCTTTTGGGGAAAGATTGACTTAGGAGATTTATGAAAAAGAGAGTAATAGGGTTAGCTATCACTCACCACTCTGGGAAAAGTGGTAGTTTTAGGAAGGATTTAATTATAACTGAGTAAGCTTAAACGAACCTTAAACGGTTTTGGATTTGTAAATATTTTTCAAGTTGGTAAATTTTTGGTATCATGGGAGTATGAGTAAAACCAGCCAACGCTCGCAAATCTTAGCGAAACTCAAGCATTTTCCAAAAGAAGAAAAAACCGCAGCCGATAGGCGGCTCTTGGCAGGGTTTTTGGCTAGTCCAGCCTATCGGGAGGCCGAGACCCTAGCGACCTACCTGTCTTTGCCCCACGAGGTGGCTACCAGCGGCCTCATAGCCCAGGCCTTGGCGGACGGCAAGCGGGTGCTAGTACCCAAGGTCTTGGGGCTGGGGAAGATGATTTTTGTGGCCTATGACCCTGACCAGTTGGTGGCAGGGGCCTTTGGCATCTTGGAGCCAGCTAGTGACCAGCCCGTGCCCAAGGCTGAGATTGACCTGATTCATGTGCCTGGTTTGATTTTTGACCCCAGGGGCTACCGCTTGGGTTACGGCGGTGGTTTTTACGACCGCTACCTGGCTGATTATGCGGGAGCGACCCTAGCCACGGCCTACGCTTTTCAGCTGGGCGACTTGACCCCAGACCCCCACGACATCCCTGTAAAGGAGCTTTTGATTGATGACCCTACTGAAAGAAACCTTCCGAGATAAGCCCGTCACCATGAGCCTGCTGGGCCTTTTGGTCTTGGTTTTTGCCCTCATGAACCTCTTCTACCCCTTTCGTGCCACCAGTAACGAGGCCATTTTCACCTTTGGTGGCCTTCTGGGCCTAGCGATTGAGCTGGACCCTAGCCAGTGGTGGCGGCTCCTCACGTCCAACCTGGTCCACATCGGTTTCCAGCACCTGCTCATGAACGCCTTTAGCCTCTACATCGTTGGGAGAATAGCCGAGCAGCTCTGGCAGCCTCGGATCTACCTGACCTTGTTTACCTTGTCAGGTGTTTTCGGGGGCCTCCTAACCATTCTGCTGGCACCCCAGGTTCTGTCAGCTGGCGCGTCGTCCTCGATTTTTGGCCTCTTTGCAGGGGTTGCTGCTCTGGGTTACTTTGGCAAGAGCCCCTTTCTTAAACAGATGGGGCGAAGTTTCCAGACCATGATTTTGATTAACCTGGTGTTTAACCTCTTTAGCCCAGACATCAACATCTGGGGCCATCTAGGCGGGGCCATCGGAGGCGGTCTCTGTGCGATTTTCCTGCCCAATCAGGTCTGGCCCCGCCCCTTTTCCCGAGCCCAACAAGTTCAGGCCCTGCTGGCTTTTGTTGGCCTGAGTTTGGCTATGCTAGCCCTCTTTTACTTGTTCTAAAATAGGCTGGGACAAAGCTCCAAACCCCAATACTAAAAACGAACAAAGAAGGATTTCTGAAAATCAGAACCTCTCTTTGTTCGTTTTTTGGTTTCATCAGGGGATAATAGTATGAGATTTCGCAAAATCAACCTCTTTTTGTCCCAGCCTCTTTGTCTAGTCTTTCTGAGCTGGTGTGGTTTTGCCTTCCAATTCCTTGCCCAGCTTGATGATGTAGTCTTTGAGGTCATCTTGAATTTGCGGGTGCTGGATGGCGTAGTCAATTGAAGTCTTCATGAAACCAAACTTGTCGCCAACGTCGTAACGTTTGCCAGTGAATTGACGGGCAAAAACGCGCTGGGTTTTGTTGAGGGTATCGATGGCATCTGTCAACTGAATCTCGTTACCAGCCCCTGGCTCTTGATTTTCCAAAATGTCGAAAATCTCAGGGGTCAGGAGGTAGCGGCCGATGATGGCCAAATCTGATGGGGCGTCCTCAGGTTTTGGTTTTTCCACGAAGGTTTCCACGCTGTAAAGGCCGTGCAGGCTCTCACCCTGAGGGGCGATGACACCGTAAGAGGAGACCTCCTCGTGGGGAACCTCCATAACAGCGATGGTTGAGGCGTGGGTTTTCTCGTAGTCGGTGATGAGTTGCTTGGTCAAGGGCACAGCGGTCTCATCCGTGATGTCCATGAGGTCATCGCCTAGCATAACAACAAAAGGCTCGTTGCCCACAAAGGCTTTGGCTTGCAAAACGGCGTCCCCCAAACCTTTGGGATAACTCTGGCGGATAAAGTGCAGGCGGATGGCAGTTGCCTCGTCAACCAGCTTGAGCAAGTCGTCCTTACCTTTTTCACGCAGGTTGTACTCCAGCTCAAAGTTAGAATCAAAATGATCTTCGATAGATCGCTTAGCCTTGTTGGTCACCACCAAGATGTCTTCGATGCCTGATTTGAGGGCTTCTTCAAAGATGAATTGCAGGGTGGGCTTGTCCACGATGGGTAACATTTCCTTAGCTAGGGCCTTGGTGGCTGGCAGGAAGCGGGTTCCCAAACCAGCGGCTGGGATGACAGCTTTTCTAACTTTTTTCATGATTTTTTCTTTCTGACTGTTTAGGTATTGGAAATAGCAGAGCTGGGAGCAGGCAATCTATGCCCACTCGTTCTCGGCTTTGAACTCATTGGACATCGTGTCCAGAACGGTTTGGCGGATATCCGCCCCCTCGTAAATGGCTTGGTAGATGGCTGCGGTGATGGGCATGTAAACGCCGAGTTCTTGAGCCAATTCGTGGGCGACCTTGGTGGTTGAGATGCCCTCGATGACCATGCCCATATTGGCTTCGATGTCGGCCAGCTGTTCGCCCTTACCAAGAGCGTGACCAGCCCGCCAGTTGCGGGAATGAACTGAAGTTCCTGTGACAATGAGGTCGCCAACGCCAGACAGACCGCTGTAAGTCAGGGGATTGGCTCCCAAAGCAATACCCAGTCGGGTAATCTCTGCTAGGCCTCGGGTAATGATGGCGGCCTTGGCATTGTCTCCAAAACCGAGCCCGCTCAGGATACCAGCCCCGACGGCAATGATGTTTTTGAGGGCACCGGCTGTTTCTACCCCAACCACATCGGTGTTGGTGTAGAGGCGGAAGTAGTGGTTGCCAAAGAGTTCTTGGACGTACTTGGCGGCAGCCAAATCTTTTGAGGCAGCCGTAATCAGGGTGATGTCACGGACAATGGTTTCCTCGGCATGGCTGGGGCCAGAGACCACGACAATCTCGCTCCGCAGGTCAGCAGGGATTTCTTCCTCCAAAATGATTGACAAGCGTTGGTGGGTGCCAGGCTCCAACCCTTTTGAGGCGTGCATGACCGTAACCTTGTGGTCCAGGGTTTCTGCCACCTGCTTGGCCACCAGACGAGTGACCTTGGTCGGAACGACGAAGAGGACAGCGTCAGCTCCCTCCAGGGCAGCCTTGAGGTCGGTAGTGGCAGTAATCTTATCGTCCAGAACCACGTCCTTGAAGTAGTGACTGTTGGTGTGCTTGGTGTTGATTTCCTCGATTTGTGCTGGAATGTTACCCCAGAGACGGACGGTGTGGCCGTTGTCGTTGAGAACCTGGGCCAGGGCCGTCCCCCAGGAACCAGGTCCCAGGACAGCGATGGTTTGTTGGGTCATAAAAACTCCTTATTAGCCTGTTGTTATTTTTTCTATTCTATCATAACTTGCTCGAAAAGTCATGTGGCGGTTTGTGGGGAATGGGGTGAAAACCTGCAAAAGTCTTTTATGGTCATGTTTTTTCAGAAACTTTCTTGAAAATACGACAAAAAGCTCCTGTTGTGGAGTAATTTAGTTGACAACATCAACTAATTGAGCTAAACTAACTAAATCACACTTTTAGGAGGGGCAGATGGAGTTAAGCCGTCAACTTTTAATCATCAATCGACACCTCTTGGCCTACTATAAACGAGAGTTGGAGGCAGCCCAGACCGACCTGTCACTGGCAGACATGCTGCTCTTATCCTACCTCTACCGTCATGCGGGTTGCCGTCAGGATGATGTGGCCAAGGCCTTTCTCTGGGACAAGGCTCATGTGGCCAGGCACCTGCAAGCCCTGGAGCAACGGGGCTTGATTAGTCGCGAGGTTCACCAGATGGACAAGCGGGTCAAGGTCATCCAGCCAACGGCCTTGGGTCGGTCCTATGAGAGCCTGATTCAGGGCATCCAGCAGGGCTGGAACCAGCAGGTCTGTGAGGGGCATGCGGGTGACCCGGGTGAGCTGGCTTCCCTGCTCAGCCATTTACTTGAAAAAGCAAAAACCCTCGCTATGGGCGAGGCAGAAAGGAAATAGCCATGTTAATGAAGTTATTAAAGCCCTATCGGCTTTTTGTCGGCCTGTCGGTGGTCATGACGGGTCTGATTGTGACCAGCGGTCTCATGCAGCCCCAGTTTATGCAGGAGGTCCTGACGGCCATTTTGGCGGATGACCAAACCACTATCAACCAGGTCGGTATCAAATTGGTCGGCCTGGCCCTGATGGGGCTTGTGGCCGGTGCGGTCAATGCGGTTCTATCCGCCAAGATTGCCCAGGGCGTGTCCGCTGACCTGCGAGAGCAGGCCTTCCGCAAGATTCAAACTTTTTCTTACGCCAATATCGAGGCCTTCAATGCAGGCAACCTGGTGGTGCGGCTGACTAACGACGTCAATCAGATCCAAAACCTGATGATGATGGTCTTTCAGGTCCTGCTCCGCCTGCCTATCCTCTTTATCGGAGCCTTTATCATGGCCATCAAGACCCTGCCAGAACTCTGGTGGATTTTGGTGCTTATGGTGATCCTGATTGGGGGCACCATGTTCACCATCATGGGGCAGATGGGGCCACGCTTTGGTCGCTTCCAGAAATTGATGGAAAAGATTAACAGCACGGCCAAGGAGAACCTCCGCGGTGCCCGTGTGGTCAAGTCCTTTGTCCAGGAAAAGAACCAGTACGACAAATTTAAAGCCACTTCCAACGACCTTTTGGAGCTCAACCTGTCCATCGGGACCACCTTTTCCATCATGATGCCAGCCCTGACCCTGGTGTCTTATCTGGCGGTCTTTGCAGCCATCTACATGGTGGCTGGCATGGTGGATACCAAGCCAGATGCCATCGGCGGCATTGCTTCCTTTATGACCTACATGATGCAGATCATGTTTGCCATCATGATGGTCAGCTTTATGGGCATGCAGGCCAGTCGGGCGGCGGTTTCCCTCAAGCGGATTGGGGAGATTTTGGACACTGAGCCAGCCCTGACCTTTGTGGACGGTTCTGCTGAGGACCTGACAGGAGACCTCCAGTTTGAAGGAGTGACCTTTGCCTACCCTGGTGAGGACGAGCCCATGCTCAAGGACATCAGTTTCAACGTCCAGGCTGGCCAGATGGTTGGTGTGGTTGGGGCGACTGGGGCTGGTAAGTCCACGCTTGCCCAGCTCATTCCTCGCCTCTTTGACCCTCAGGAGGGGCGGATTCTCCTCGGTGGACGGGACCTCAAGACCCTGAGCCAGGAGACCCTTCGCCAGACCGTCTCCATCGTCCTGCAAAAAGCCATTCTCTTTAGCGGGACCATCGCCGATAACCTTCGGCAGGGCAATAGCCGAGCAGATCAGCCGCTTTTGGAGCAGGCAGCAGGCATCGCCCAGGCCAAGGAGTTTATCGACAAGCTGGCCGACAGCTACGAGAGTGAAGTTGAGGAGCGGGGCAACAACTTCTCAGGTGGGCAAAAGCAACGCCTGTCCATCGCCCGTGGGGTTATCAGCCAACCTAAACTGCTGATTTTAGACGATTCAACCTCAGCCCTCGATGCCAAGTCTGAGAAGCTGGTCCAAGAGGCCCTCAACCATGACTTGAAGGACACGACCACCATCATCATCGCCCAGAAGATTTCGTCCGTTGTCAAGGCGGATAAAATCCTGGTTCTGGATCAGGGCCGCCTGATTGGCGAGGGAACCCACAAGGAATTGGTGGCAACCAATGCCATCTACCGAGAAATCTACGAAACACAGAAAGGACAGGAGGACTAAGATGACAACAGCACGTTTTTTCTGGTTTTACTTCAAACGATATAAACTCAGTTTTGCCCTGATTTTTCTGGCCATCGTGGTCTCGACCTACCTCCAGGTCAAGGTGCCTGTCTTTCTAGGTCAGGCCTTGACCGAGCTGGGCAACTGGGCAGGTGAGTTCTTTAAGGCCAAGGCGGTGGCTGAAGCCACTGGCCAGCCCCTGGTTGAACCCAGCAAGGCAGCCTTTGGGGCCGTCATGACCAAGTTGCTCTTGGCCTACATCTGTACGGTCTTGGCCAACCTGACCTATTCCCTCCTCTTTAACCGTATCGTGGCCCACT
Source organism: Streptococcus sp. ZY171113 (assembly GCF_057748235.1). Taxonomy (NCBI): domain Bacteria; kingdom Bacillati; phylum Bacillota; class Bacilli; order Lactobacillales; family Streptococcaceae; genus Streptococcus; species Streptococcus sp. ZY171113. The sequence goes on along the minus strand of NZ_CM173243.1, from coordinate 2,171,888 downwards.
CGACCAACAGGATGCGTAAGGGCCTCTTTGGGAAACTGGAACGCCTGACCATTAACTTCTTTGACACCCACAAGGACGGGGACATCCTGTCTCGCTTTACCAGCGATTTGGACAATATCCAGAACTCCTTTAACCAGAGCCTGACCCAGGTGGTGTCCAACATCGCCCTCTACATCGGTCTGGTGATCATGATGTTCCGTCAGGACGCCCGTTTGGCCCTCTTGACCATGGCCTCAACGCCTGTGGCCTTAATCTTCCTCTTTGTGATCATTCGCCTGTCGAAAAAATACAGCAAGCTGCAACAGGAGGAAGTCGGTCGCCTCAATGCCTTTATGGACGAGAAAATCTCTGGCCAGAAAATCATCATCGTTCAGGGCTTGCAGGAGGAGACCATTGATGAGTTTGTGGCACTTAATGAACGGGTGCGTCAGGTGACCTTCAAGGGTCGTCTCTTTGGTGGTTTGCTCTTTCCCATCATGAACGGCATGAACTTCCTTAACATTGCCATCGTCATCTTTGGCGGCTCTGCTATTGTCCTCAAAGACACCAGCCTAACAACGGCAGCAGCCCTGGGCTTAGTCGTGACCTTTGTCCAATACGCCCAGCAATACTACCAGCCCATCATCCAGGTTTCGGCCTCGTGGGCCGAGTTGCAGCTGGCCTTTGCAGGGGCAGGGCGGATTCAAGAGATGTTCGACCAGCCTGAGGAAGTGCGGCCGGTCAATGCCTCTCGCTTTGAGGAACTGCGAGAGGGGGTTGTCATCGACGACATCAGCTTTGGCTATGTGCCTGGCAAACCTGTCCTAAAACATGTCTCGATTGCAGCACCTAAGGGCAAGATGGTGGCCGTGGTTGGTCCAACTGGTTCGGGCAAGACCACCATCATGAACCTGCTCAACCGCTTTTATGATGTGGATGCAGGCAGCATTCGCTTTGACGGTGTGGACATCAGGGATTATGACCTGGACAGTCTGCGGAGCAAGGTGGGGATTGTCTTGCAGGAATCGGTGCTCTTTAGCGGGACCATTGCGGACAATATCCGTTTCGGTTCAGAAGATGCCAGTCAGGAGATGGTGGAGGCTGCGGCGCGTGCCACCCATATTCATGACTTTATCATGAGCCTGCCAGAAGGCTATGAGACCCAGGTATCTGATGACCACCACGTCTTTTCAACCGGTCAGAAGCAGTTGATTTCCATTGCCAGAACCCTTTTGACTGACCCCCAAGTCCTAATTTTGGACGAGGCGACGTCAAACGTGGATACGGTGACCGAGGCCAAAATCCAGCAGGCCATGGAGGCCGTGGTAGCTGGCCGAACCAGCTTTGTCATTGCCCACCGCCTCAAGACCATCTTGAAGGCAGACGAAATCATCGTCCTCAAGGATGGCGAGGTTCTGGAGCGGGGCAACCACAAGGAGCTCCTCAAACAAGACGGCTTCTATGCCGAACTTTACCACAACCAGTTTGTGTTTGAGTAAATATTATTAGCTCTCGCCTTTTGGTGAGGGCTTTTTGTCTGGAAAAAATATAAAAATGAGTGTTAATTGTAATGCTTTAGCGAATAATCAGTTAGACAGTTTGGTAGTTTGATTGACGATTCGGATAGCTATTCAAACTGGTAAAAAATTAAAAATTTTATTGATTTTTTGCTAAGCTGTTACGAATAAGTTATTAGAATACCTTAAAGGAGAAAGAAAATGGTTGATATGATTCAAGTCTCTCAAGTGTCCAAAGCATTTGGTGAGAAAATAGCTCTATCGCAAATTAGTTTTACGGTTGAGGAGGGAACGATTTTTGGATTTCTTGGCCCGTCTGGATCGGGCAAGACAACCTTGATTAAGATTTTAACAGGTCAGCTGGCAGCTGATAGTGGTTTGACTAAGATTCTAGGCAAAGATTCTCGTCAACTTGAACCGGAAGATTTTGAGCAGATGGGACTGTTAAGTGCTGAAAGCGGATTTTTTGAAAAAATGACACTTGAACAGAACCTTAGCTTTTATGCTCGTCTTTATGGTGTTGGCAGAGAAGTTGTTGATAGGTTACTGGAAAGCGTTGGCCTGGCTGATAGTAAGAAAGTGTTGGCGGAAAAATTATCAACCGGTATGAAACAACGGATGCTTTTAGTCAGAGCCCTGATTAACACCCCTAGATTACTTTTTCTTGATGAACCAACAAGCGGTTTAGACCCGACAACCTCTCGGAAAATTCATGAGCTCCTCTTGAGCTTGAAGGCTCAAGGGACAACGATTTTTTTAACCACCCACGATATGGTTGAGGCGACTCTCTTATGTGACCAATTGGTCTTGTTAAATCAGGGAAATCTTGTTGAACAAGGTAGCCCCAAAGCGATTATTGCCAAATACAACACTAATAAAAGGGTGAGGATTGCTTTTGCAGATCAAAGGGAAGGTGAATTACTGTTTTCCGAATTGGTAAAATTAGATTGTTCTCAAGTTGTCACGATTCATTCTTGTGAACCGACTTTAGAGGAAATTTTCATTAAACGAACAGGAGATAAATTAAATGTTTAGACGATTACAGGCTCTTCTTTGGTTAAGAACTCAGATTTTTTTAACCAATAAAAATATTTTAGTTCCTACTGTTATGCCCTATGCCTTAGTCCTGCTCTTTAAGTTTACCATGAATACCGAGGGTATGAGAGGGATGGCTTTAATGTCGCTTTGCTATTCAATGGCTATTGGTATGGCTGTCGGAAACCCAATCTCCGCTATGATTGCTGAGGAAAAGGAGAAAAAAACACTCAATACAATGCTCTTGAGCGGTGTCAGACCAGTTGAGTATATTCTATCTGTTTTGTTCTATCCGATTGTTATCAGTTTAGTTAACCTTGTTTTATTCCCTTTAATCACTCAAACAGATGTGTCTGAGTTTTGGATGAATTACAGCGTACGACTGTTAGTGACGGCACTTGTTTCAATGCTTATTAACTTTTATATTGGAATTCGTTCGGTTTCCCAATCCCAGTCACAGGTTATTGCGATGCTGTTTGCGATGTTTATTTCTCTAGCTCCGAGCCTCGCACTATCCAATAATGGGATAGCTAAGATTGTCCGATACAGTTTCTTGGGAGCTTATATGGAGTTTTTTGAAATTCCGACAGGTTCCTTGGTGACAGAGGCGCTAGGATTTTCTTTCGGTTGGCTATTGCTTATTGCACTTGTACTTGTTGTTTCCTTGAAAAGGTCCAACAACTCTTCTTTTAGATTATAAAAATAGAAAGTGAGGAGGAGAAAATGCGGTTTCCAATACTGATACCAATTATTATTCCGCTACCTTTATGGTGGATGCGATAGTTTGTTTGATATCGAGCTACTCTTGGTGTAGAAACGATTAGTCGTTTTATCGATTGTTACTCTAGCATTGTTCTTTACGCTATTCAAAATTAGTAATTACTTGGCTATATAAAAGGAGGTGATATCATGGTTATTGCAGCTGCTATTGCAGGCGGAGTAGTTGTTGGCTACGTTTTAGCTCACTATTTGAAACCTTAGGTTTTGTCATAAAAAGTTAATTAATTTTACAAGGAGGATGTACGATGATTGCAGGATTCATTATTGGTGTTGCTGCTGGCATTGTTCTTTACGCTATTCAAAATTAGTAATTACTTGGCTATATAAAAGGAGGTGATGTCATGGTTATTGCAGCTGCTATTGCAGGCGGAGTAGTTGTTGGTTACGTTTTAGCTCACTATTTGAAACCATAATTAGTTTTGAGGATGGGAAAAAGTCCAAACTCCAATGTAAAAAACGAACAAAGAATAATTTCTGAAAGTCAGAATCTATCTTTGTTCGCTTTTTTTTTGCTTTTGTTATTTCAAAAAAAGGGGGAGGCTATGTGATTCCGCAAATCAAAATCTTTTTGTCCCAGCCTCTTTTTTAATTTGAAAAATAACTTAGAACCTGTATTCACATCTCAGCCTTCACCTGACTGGCTAGTTTTGGCTCACTCTTTGTCACATTTTTTGGTCATACGGGCAGTATTTCTGCAAAAATGTTTCTCGATTGCACCAAAACTAGCCTAGTCAATCAAATCCTTCGATTGTGAATACAGGTTCTTAAAAAGCTGGTTCCTGATCCACTTTTGCAATTTCCTGAAAAATCTGCTATAATAGAGTAAACGATTACAAGGAGGACTACTCATGGATATGGTATTGTTTTTGGAGATTGTCGCTGTTATTGCCATCACGATTTTGGCTACTTGGGGTAGCAAGTCCTGGGTCAAGTACTATCAGTCTAAGCAGAAAGGGGAGTAAGGATGGATAGCTTGTATATTGGTTTGGCTCTAGCGGCCTGGGGAGTCTTTGTCTTCACCCTTTACCGCAAGCAGCAGGGCAAGGCCCAGCAGCTGCTCAACAATCCTGATTTTATCAAGCAGGTGGCGGATCAGATTCGTTCAGGCAAGTCTGAGGAAGAGGTCGCAGGTTTTTTACGGCGGACTTATAAGCTCCCTGTCCTGACAGGGCAGTTGATTTACCGACAGGTTAAGGCCAAATTATAGACAAAAGCTCCTGCCATGGCAGGAGCTTTTCAAGTCATCAGAAGACAGGGAGTAAGCAGGATAGTCAAGACTCCAATCAGGCAGACGGTTAGGACAAAGAGGGCTTGTTTTTTCTCTGGTTCAGTCATCATCAACCTCCAGTCCGAACTCGTAGAGATTCAAGAACTCTTCCAAACTAATCTTTCGGGTAAAGGTGTAGAGTCGATCGTTGATTTCCAGAACCTCTCCTTGGAAAGTCACCTGATCCAGGACATCATCCAGCTGGCAAATTTTGACTAGTTTGGTGGTCAGGGTTTGCCCATTGGCATTGGGGTAGCTGGTTTCTAGGTGGGGCTTGAGGTGTTGGGCCACCTGGTCAATCAGGTCTTGGTTGTTATCGAAAAAGGCGGTTGAGAAGTCGGTGTCAGCTGGCACAGCTAATTTTCCCAAAAGAACATGCTCGCTAAAGGAGCTGTAATCGTCGGGCTCAGGCGATAGCTGGTGATGGATCAGGACACGGGCGGTGTAGGTTTTGGTGACCTTGACCTTGGGGAAGTAGCGGCGACCAATCTTTTCTAAGCCCCATAGCGTCTGTTGCAGGAAGGGGCGGTCTGGTTTACCAAGGAGCATATCAAGCAGATAGGGGTAAAGATTGACGGCCAAGATGACAAGGAGAGGAGCGAAAAAGATAAGGAGATAAGAAAAAATTTGTTTGGCTACTTCTATCGTGTACCACCTCCTGAGGTTCTTACCCCAATTATAGAAGACTTTATGGTACTGGGCAAGTAAAAAGCGGTTCTAGCCCCGTTTTCGTTTGGCCAGGTCCACAAAGCGGAACTTTTCCAGCTTGTGGCGGCTCTCGGTGAACTGGAACTGGCGACCGTCAGCCAGAAAGACCTGGGATTTGACCGATACCACATGCTGCTCCTTGCCCAGGTCCAAGAGCCGTTTGTCGCTGTCGGTCACATGGTCGATGGTGATTTCCTTTTGAGCATAGGCGATAGACAGTCCCAGCTGGCACTCTAGATAGGCATAGATGGACCGCTCGGCGATTTCCCGAGACATGTCGGGGACCAGGCTCTTGAGCAGGTAGTCGGTGTCCACCACCGCTGCGGTGCCGTCCACGACCCGTTGGCGGGTGACCCGCCAGGCGATGGCGTTTTTAGCCATTCCGGTCAAATGGCAGAGCTGGTCATCAATGATGACCTTATCGATGCTGATCAGCTTGGTGACCGAGTGCATGCCCAGGCTCTGGACTAATTCTTGGTAGCTGGTCAGCTCAGAAACGGGGAAGTTGACCCGTTGGCGTTTGGTGACCTGGGTGCCTCTGCCCTGCATTTTTTCAATCAAGCCTGCCTCAGTCAGGAGTTTGAGGGCCTTGCGAATGGTGTCTCGGCTGGCCTGGTAGAGTTCAACCAATTCAAATTCGGTGGGCAAATAGTCACCTGGAGCCAGTTTGCCAGACAGGATTTTAGCCTCTAAATCCTTGAAAACAATTTCATACTTTTTCATAAAACACCTTTTTCTTTTCAAATGTCGTTGTTTTAGCAGACAAGTTCCTTTATTTTAACAAAAAAATCAAAAAATCGCACCAAACATCTTGCAGACAAGTTTGTCATCGGTTACAATGGGTCTTACATTAACAGAGAGGAGCTCACTACGAGCAAAGATTTTCAAATGGCAAAGTTTGAACAAGACGCCAAACGCCTCCTAGAGGCCGTCGGCGGCAAAGACAATATCAACGCGGTTAGCCACTGTGCGACCCGTATGCGGTTCGTCCTCAAGGACGACAAGGTGGCAGATGTTGCCGCCATCGAAAACCTGTCATCGGTTAAGGGAACCTTCACCAATGCTGGTCAGTTCCAGGTGATTATCGGTAACGATGTGCCAATTTTCTACAACGACTTCACAGCTGTTTCAGGCATCGAAGGCGTGTCAAAAGAAGCGGCTAAATCAGCTGCCAAGAGCAACCAAAACGCTGTCCAACGGGTCATGACCATGTTGGCAGAAATCTTCACCCCAATCCTGCCAGCCATCATCGTTGGTGGTTTGATCCTCGGTTTCCGTAACCTGCTTGAAGGTGTCGGCATGGAATGGCTGGGCCAAGCCATGGCTGACGGCAAACCTGTTTTCGACGCAGATGGTAACCCTGTTTGGAACACCATCACACAAGTTTCCCCATTCTGGAATGGTGTGAACCACTTCCTCTGGTTGCCAGGTGAGGCCATCTTCCACTTCCTGCCAGTAGGGATTACTTGGTCAGTAACCCGTAAGATGGGGACCTCTCAAATCCTGGGTATCGTCCTTGGTATCTGTTTGGTGTCACCACAGTTGCTTAACGCTTATGCCGTACCAGGAACAGCTGCTGACGTGATTGCCAGCGACTGGGTATGGAACTTTGGTAGCTTTACCATCAACCGTATCGGTTACCAGGCTCAGGTGATTCCTGCCCTCTTGGCTGGTTTGTCCCTGTCTTACCTGGAAATCTTCTGGCGTAAACGCATCCCAGAAGTGATTTCAATGATTTTTGTACCATTCCTGTCTCTCCTTCCTGCCCTGATTTTGGCCCACACTGTTTTGGGTCCATTCGGTTGGTGGTTGGGTCAAGGCCTGTCAAGCATCGTCTTGGCTGGTTTGACTGGTCCCTTGAAATCAATCTTCGGTTTGGTCTTCGGTGCCCTCTACGCCCCATTTGTAATCACTGGTCTTCACCACATGACCAACGCTATCGACACTCAGTTGATTGCAGATACTGGCGGTACTGGCCTCTGGCCAATGATTGCCCTGTCTAACATTGCTCAGGGTTCAGCGGTCTTTGGTTACTACCTCATGAACCGTCGCAATGAAAAAGAAGCTGGTATCTCCTTGCCAGCAGCTATCTCAGCCTATCTGGGTGTTACGGAGCCTGCCCTCTTCGGTGTTAACGTTAAATACGTTTACCCATTTGTAGCGGGTCTTGCCGGTTCAGGTCTTGCTGGCTTCCTGTCAACCACCCTTGGCATCCAGTCTAACTCTATCGGTGTTGGTGGTCTGCCAGGCATCTTGGCCATCAAACCTCAGTACTGGGTTGCTTTCCTCTTGGCAATGGCTGTCGCTATCATCGTGCCAATCGTCTTGACCCTTGTCTTCCGTAAGGTTGGTTTCTTGACCAAGTCTGAAGATGAGGCTAAAGCGAGCCGACCAGTTGCTGAGGCTCCTGTAAAAAAGCCTAGTCCTGCTGCGGTTGCTACCGCTGAACTTGCTGTTCAAAGCCCGTTAGCAGGTCAAGTCAAAGAGTTGTCAACCGCTGTTGACCCAGTTTTTGCCCAAGGTTTGATGGGTCAAGGGGTGGTGATTGAGCCTAGCGAAGGTCTTCTGACTGCTCCAGTAGCTGGTACCGTTTCTGTCCTCTTCCCAACCAAACACGCCATCGGTTTGACGACAGCTGAAGGTCTGGAAATGCTGATTCACATCGGTATGGACACGGTTAGCCTGGAAGGACGTGGCTTTGAAGCTCACGTTGCCCAAGGCGACCGCGTCGCAGCAGGTGACAAGCTGATTAGCTTTGACACAGCGGTTATTACTGAAGCTGGTTTGGTTACTGAAACACCAGTTATCGTGACCAATGCCGACCAATTTGACCTGTCTCCTGCAGGTGACCTGCCACGCCAAATCTCCCGTGGTGAGAACCTCTTGACAGTTAAACTGTAATAAAAAGTTCTAGGTTATTGATAAGAAAAGCGGTTTTTAGTCAAAAGACTAAAAACCGCTATGATTTACGGACCGAAAAGAGCATATGCTAATCCCCAACTGATGGGAAAAGCAAAAACGAGGACCAAGCCAAATAAGAAGAATTTGGCTTGACGACCGAGTAACGCAAGGGCAATGAAGGCTATGCCGAGGATGGGGAAGAGTTTAAAATAGACGCTATCGATAAAGTAAGAATGACGGTCACCTAGAAAATCCCAGGCTGGTGTAAACAAACTTGCCCAGAAGATAAAGGGAGGCGCAATGATAGACCATGCCCACTCTTTAAGGACATTTCTGACAGTAGCTAGTATTGATTTTTTAAAATGCTTCATTGATTTTCTCCTTGTTGTATTTATAGTGGTTCCTCGATTTTGTAAACTCCTCCTTTTCTAACAAGAAACAGATTGTTATCGCTTTCTTCCTTTATTCTATTAATTTTTTCTTAATCTGTCAAAGAATGATGTGCTAGCATCTGATGTGATGTCAAATTCTTTTTAGCTTAATCTGAGAATTAAGCAATTGCTTAGCTCTGCTATTTTACTAAAAAACGAAAGGAGTCCTTATGGCACTCGACAAGACCAAGGTGGTCTATCAGATTTACCCCAAGTCCTACAAGGACACGACTGGCAATGGTGTGGGAGACCTGGCTGGTATCATCGACAAACTCCCTTATTTGGCCGAGCTGGGCATCGACATGGTCTGGCTCAACCCCTTTTACCCAAGCCCGCAGCGGGACAATGGTTATGATGTCTCTGACTACACGGCTGTTAACCCTGATTTTGGCACCATGGCAGACTTTGAATGCCTGGTGGCAGAAGGTCAGAAGTACGGCATCGACTTTATGCTGGACATGGTCCTCAACCACTGTTCAACTGACCACGAGTGGTTCCAGAAGGCCCTGGCTGGTGATAAGTTTTACCAGGATTTCTTTATCCTGCGGGATGAGCCAACCGACTGGGTATCCAAGTTCGGCGGCAATGCCTGGGCACCTTTTGGTGACACAGGTAAATACTATCTCCACCTCTTTGACGTGACCCAGGCCGACCTCAACTGGCGAAACCCCCATGTTCGTGAGGAGCTCTTCAAGGTGGTCAATTTCTGGAAAAACAAGGGGGTCAAGGGTTTCCGCTTTGACGTGATCAACCTGATTGGTAAGGATGAGGTCCTGGAAGACTGCTCGATTAACGATGGCAAGCCAGCCTACACCGACCGGCCAATCACCCACGACTACCTCCACGCCCTCAACCAGGCCAGTTTTGGTAGCGACCCAAGCTTCATGACTGTGGGCGAGATGTCAGCGACCACGGTTGAGAACTGCATCCTCTACACGGCACCTGAGCGGGAAGAGCTGTCCATGGCCTTCAACTTCCACCACCTCAAGGTGGACTACCAAGATGGCCAGAAGTGGACCATCATGGATTTTGATTTCAAGGCCCTGCAGGAGCTCTTCCACAGCTGGGGCGAGGGCATGAGTGCTGGCAATGGCTGGAACGCCCTCTTCTACAACAACCACGACCAACCACGGGCCCTCAACCGCTTTGTCGATGTGGCCAACTTCCGCAACGAGGGGGCGACCATGCTGGCGGCCTCCATCCACCTGTCTCGCGGCACGCCTTACATCTACATGGGCGAAGAGATTGGCATGCTGGACCCTGACTACGATAGCATGGACGATTATGTGGACGTGGAGAGCCTCAACGCCTATGCCATGCTGTTGGAAAATGGCAAGCTGCCTTCGGAAGCCTTCCAGATTATCCAGGCCAAATCCCGCGACAACTCTCGGACACCTATGCAGTGGGACAGCTCAACCAATGCTGGTTTCTCAACAGGCACTCCTTGGTTGAAGGCTGGTAAATCCTATGAAACCATCAATGTGGAAACTGAGAAAACAGGCAAAATCTTCCCATTCTACCAAGAATTGATCAAACTTCGTAAGACCTTGCCAATCATCGCAGAAGGCGACTACCTAGCTGCCTACGCAGACAGCGACAAGGTTTACGCCTTTGAACGCCAACTGGGTGAGCAGAAACTCTTGGTTCTCAACAACTTCTTTGCTGAAACAGCCACCCTTGACTTGCCAGAAGTCTATCAGACAGGTCAAGTCCTTATCAGCAACTACGAGAGTGTTGAACTGGGTGACCAAGTTACCCTGCAACCTTACCAAACCCTGGCTATTTTGGTGGGGTAAGCATAAGAAAAATCCGCTCTCGGGCGGATTTTTTGTGTTATCTAATCAAAACGAATACTTATACACTCACTCATTTGTTCCTCAATCTGAACGCTGAATAGAAGCTGGGAATAAAGCCATCAATTGATAGCCTTTTTGTTACATTTGTTTTAAACCAATAGACTTTCCACAGAAAGATTGGCTATGCAATGAAAATTACAGTACATTTATAGTGTTCAATTTCTTGCTTCCCTAAAAATGTTAATTTCGTTTTCTTCGATATGCCAAACTTGATGGTACTGTTGTCTATCTTTATTATCAAAATGATGGGCTATTTCAATTAGAGTAATATCCAGATTTAATAATAAATCTCTAATTTGACTAGCAGTTTTCTTATCTAGAGAAGCTGCAAATTCGTCAACTAACAATAAACTATAGTCACGAATCAGCGCTCTGGCAATAACGATTCGAGCTTTTTCACCACCAGATAAACGACAGCCATTTTCCCCAACATGATAAGACAAACCTTTAGTATCTACCAATTGACCTAAACCAACTTTTACTAGAACAGTTTCAACCTCCTCATCAGTAAACCTCTCTCCCAATGTAATATTAAATGCTAAACTTTCCTCAAAAATAATAAGCTCTTGAGGGATATAGCCAATCGTAGCAAATAGACTATTCTGAGAATAACTCATTAAATCTTGATTGTTAATCAAAATCTTATTAGATAGTGGTGAAACCTCTTGGAAAAGGGTTGCAAATAATGTTGATTTACCACTCCCAGACGGTCCAATTAGCAATATTTTTTCATTTTTGCTAATATTGGCGTTAAGAGTATATAAGCGAGATACATGACCAATTTCTGTAGAATCAAATGTGATGCTTTCGATAGAAAAACTAATGTCTTGAGCAGACGTTTCCACTGGATTAGTATCAAGAATTGATTCTAGTTTTTCTTTAATCGGAGTTGCCGCGACCACATTAGTCCATAGAGAGAAGGCACTTTCTAAAGGGCTTAACACTCTATCACTTGCTAAGAATACTGCAATTAGACCACCAACTGTAACATTTCCCTGGATAGCTAACCACCCTCCAAAAACAAATGGCATTAAGCCAGCTAAGCCACTAACCAACCCAATGCAGAGATTGGCTACATTTTTTAGCCACGATAGGTCGTAATCAGCTTGTTGTGTTTCTCTCAATCTAAATATGAAACGTTCCAAAAAATAAGGTATCCTTAGATAGTGTCTAATAACAGAGAGGGCTTTGATGTCCTCATTTGTCTCCTGTAAAAAGAGTTGATTCTTTTGACTAGCATTAGTACTTTTAATTTTTATGGCTTTAGAAAATATCTTGGGAATTAATAAGGGAATAATAGAAAAACAAATAAAGACAGATGATACTTCCCAGCTAATACTAAAAATATAGACTGCTGAAATGAGGGCAAACCATAAACAATAAATGATATCAAGCAAGGAACGAATAAAGTCTTGTTGTATCATATCAATATCGCGATAAAGAATATTTTGAATAAAATCTGACTTTTCAGTTTTTAAAAACACCTTGCTCATAACTTCTTGTTTAATACTTATATTAAAATGCAACATTAATTTATGATGACACACCTGCCATAAAAAGTAAGTTACTTTTAAGAGACTGTATCCTATAATACCGTAAAAAGAAGCCATTAATAAACTGTTTAGATCTCTATTTTCTATTGAGTCTATCACAGAATTTACAAAAACTGGCATAACCAAAGTATCCAAGCCTGTGAGTAAGGAAAAAAATAAGGTCAGTAACAGATAACGTGTATTCAAATATTTAATTAATTTCATAATCTCTCCTCTTCAATTGGGGTGAAGTAGTTATCTAAATTAAACAGATAGCTTGATGAAGGAAGTCCTGTTTTCTTAAAATCTTGATATCTTTTAAGCACCAACAAGATTCCCGAAGTACCTGTTGTTAAATCTGCCGAAAGCTTAAAGAGTTGTTCACCAAGGTGTAACTGCTCAACGTCATCAAAAAATAATTCTAAATTATTAATGATTTTAGTGACATGATTTTCTATTTTTTCTAAAAGAAATCTATCATCAATGACATTAAGAGTGTCTAATAAAAAATCAGCAATTCCTGCCATCCCTCTCATATAAGATGGATGTACGGTTAGTTCAACAAAACAAGATGGAATAATTTTACTTAGTAGTTCTAGGTATTGCTTCTTTATCTTGATTTGATTCTACAACTATATTATTATCTTGTCAATCAAAAATATGTAATTTTAAACTTTTTTATTTTTTTATAACAAAACAAACTATTTTTTTACTTTTATTTGCTTTTTAGAACTAAAAAGGATATAATAGTGTTCGAAATAACTAGCAAGGAAATTGGTTTCTCTTTATGAACATGTTATCAGAAAAGTTTAGATTAAAACGAAAAGAACTGGGTTTATCTCAACAAGCTCTGGCAGAGGGCATCTGCGAGCAAAGTCAAATCAGTAAAATTGAAAGGGGGCGTTTTATGCCCTCCGCAGATCTCCTTTTTAGGCTATCCCAACGTTTGGAAGTACCATTAGACTATTTTTTTAATGAACAGATAGAAGTAAAATCTAACTTATCCAGTTTCAAGCAATTATCTTCTCGACTACTGGAAGATAGAAATTATGAAGATTTATATTATATCTACAAATTAGAAATGGGAAAGCAAAGTTTTCTATCCTTAGACGATCAGATATATCTTGAATGGATAGAGTCTATTCTCGAATTCTATAAAGATTCTAAAAAATCCATAGCTATCGCCCATTTAGAAAGTCTATTAGCCAAACTCTCTTCTCAATCTCCTACGTATCTAAAAGTCCTTAATACGCTATCTAACTTTTATTCACTGGTTGGCCGTGAACAGGAGTATGAACTTAACTATTCTCGATTATTAGAAATCTATCAATACCATGATCTTGATAATCAAGAATTTCTTTTCGGTTTTATTAGAGTGCGTTATAACCATGCTCATTACTTATTGAATAAGGAAAAATACAGTGAAGCCATTCAAGAAGCTATGGAAACTATTGAATTTTGTAAAGCAAAACAAACTAGTTATCAATTAGCTCCCTTGTTAATACTCTTAGCCAATTCAGGAACTCAATTTATGGATAAAAAACAACTCAAAAGCTACTATTTAGATGCCATAAACTTGTGTAAAATATACAACAATCCTTTAATGCTGATGAAAATAGAGAATTACCTTAATGAAATGGAAAGAGACAATCAATCAAATAAAATCTGATTAACCTTTTATTAAAAACAAGTCTTTGTATCACTTCTAGTAGCCAATAAAAGAGTATTTAATCACATGGTTCAAAAGGCAATGCCTGGGCACCTTTTGGCGACACAGGAAAATACTACCTCCCCCTCTTTGACGTGACCCAGGCTGACCTCAATCAGGCCAGTTTTGGTAGCGACCCAAGCTTCATGACCGTGGGCGAGATGTCAGCGACCACGGTTGAAAACTGTATTCTCTACACGGCACCTGAGCGGGAAGAGCTGTCCATGGCCTTCAACTTCCACCACCTCAAGGTGGACTACCAGGACGGCCAGAAGTGGACCATTAAAGCCTTTGATTTTGAAGAACTCAAGACCCTTTTCCACAGCTGGGGCGAGGGCATGAGTGCTGGCAATGGCTGGAACGCCCTCTTCTACAACAACCACGACCAGCCCCGGGCCCTCAACCGCTTTGTGGATGTGGACAACTTCCGTAACGAAGGGGCGACCATGCTGGGAGCCTCCATCCATCTGTCTCGCGGCACGCCTTACATCTACATGGGCGAGGAGATTGGCATGCTAGACCCTGACTACGTGGATGTGGAGAGCCTCAACGCTTACGCCATGCTGTTGGAAAATGGCAAAGCACCGCAGGAAGCCTTCCAGATTATCCAGGCCAAGTCCCGCGACAACTCTCGGACACCTATGCAGTGGGACAGTTCAGCCAATGCTGGATTCTCAACAGGTACTCCTTGGTTGAAGGTTGGGAAATCCTATGAAACCATCAATGTAGCAACTGAGAAAACAGGTAAGATTTTCCCATTCTACCAAGAGTTGATTAAACTCCGCAAGGCATTGCCCATCATCGCCGAAGACGACTACACCGCAGCTTATGTAGACAGCGACAAGGTTTATGCCTTTGAACGCCAGCTGGGCGAGGAACGCCTCTTGGTGCTTAACAACTTCTTTGCCGAAAACGTGACCCTGGACTTGCCAAGCCATTACCAAGCAGGTCAAGTCCTCATCAGCAACTACGAGGGTGTTGAACTGGGTGACCAAGTTATCTTACAACCTTACCAAACCTTAGCCATCTTGGTTGACAAGTAGGCCGAGATTTTTTACAATAAGTTTTTACAGATTAATGCTAACGATCAGCTCGTGGCTGGTCGTCTTTTGACAAGAGAAAGAGTCTTATTATGCCCCTTCAACCCTATATTGACCAGGTCAGCAACCCAGCCATCAAGGATAAGCTGACCACTATCCTTAACCACCTGGCTAGCCAGCACCCTGATTTGCAGGGCGAGCTCAAGTGGAAGAAGCCCATGTTTAGCAAGGACGGTGCCTTTATCATCGGTTTTGATGCCGCGAAAAAGCACCTGTCTGTCATTCCTGAACCCTATGCCATGGCTATTTTTGCCGACCAGATTAAGGCGGCTGGCTATGCCAGCACTAGCAACCTCTTCAAAATTGCTGAAGACCAGGACCTGCCTTTGGACCTCTTGGAATCTATCATCGCCTTTAAGCGGGAAGACAAGGCAGGGGCGACTACCTATTTCAAGTAAGCTAGACAAGGAGATTGGCCATGGATTTGACAACTTTTTCCTGGACACGGGAGCCTAAAGACTGGACGGTCACCGATGACAGCCTGACCTTGGTTACTGAGCCCCACACCGACCTTTGGCAGCGGACTTATTATCACTTCCAAAATGACAATGCCCCGCTTTTCCAGCTGACGACAGAGGAAGCCTTTTTCTCCTTTACGGTCAAGGTCAACTTCGCTGACAGTCACCACCGTTTTGACCAGGCGGGTATCGTGCTCTACCAAGACAGCGACAACTGGCTCAAGGCCTCTGTCGAGTATGAAAACGAGGACTTCCAGCACCTGGGCAGCGTCGTGACTAACCAAGGCTATTCGGACTGGGCGACGTCGGAATTTCCAACAGATACAAAAGAAGTTTTCTACCGCCTCAGCCGCCGGCAGGACGACTTCAAGATTGAGTATTCGCTGGATGGTAAAATTTTCCACCAGATGCGCATCTGCCACCTGGAGGCTGCCAGCAAGGGAGTTTCCTTTGGAGTTTATGCTTGCAGTCCAGAAGATTCTAGCTTCACCGCCCGTTTCAGCAATTTCCAGCTGACCGACTGCCTCTGGCAGGCCCACGATGGTCAGCAACCTGACTAAACATAAACATCCGCTTTTGGGCGGATGTTTTCTGCTATTCTCACCCAAAAACCAGATCCTGCTGGAGGCGGTAGCTGACGAGGAAGAGAAGGACCTCGGTGCAGAGTTTTGCCAGGAGTAACCCGATGCCTAAATTGACCAGACTTTGGAGGAGTAGGGCATTGCAGGCCAGGATGACCAGGGCCACGAGGCCGTAACGGCTCAGGGAACTCAGTCCAGTTTTCCCTTGCCTGAAAACTAGCTTGGCATTGATGGTGTATTGGAAACTGGCACTCACTAGGCGGGCTAGGATGACAGATAGGAGCAGGTTCTGGGTGAGCTTGTTCAAGACCAGGAGGAGGCCTAGTTCAAGGAGGGCTGAGGCTCCGCTTCCGGCCATAAAGCTGACAAAGGGGGCGTAAATCCGCAGGGAATCTTGAATTGGTCGGAAATGGGAGGATTTGTTGCCGTTCAGGTAAATGGTTTCGATGGGTTCTTCCACCAGGGTAATGCCAGCCCGCTTGCTCTCCAAAAGCATGTTGAACTCGTACTCAAAGCGATCGCCAGGCAGGCTCAGTAACCAATCCAAGTGCTGGCCAGAAAAGCCCCGCAGGCCTGTCTGGGTGTCGGTCACTGCCAGCCCAGTCACCAAACGGAAGAGGCCTGCAGTAACCCTGTTGCCAAAACGGCTGCGGAAGGGCACCTTGCCCACAAAGGCTCTGGCTCCCAAGACCAGTTGACTAGGTTGGTCCTGAACCCGTCGTGCCACTTTGACCATATCGGCCACTAGGTGTTGACCATCGCTGTCTGCAGTGACGACAACCGTGTCCTGCTCTGCCATGTCCCTAATAAAGGCAAAGCCCGTCTTGAGGGCTGCCCCCTTACCCTGGTTCGTGGGGTGGGTCAGGACGGTCGCCCCCAGCTCAGCGACAGTCGCAAAGCAGTTGCCGTAGCGAGGGCCGCTACCGTCGTCGACCACCAGGATTTGGGCGTCCACTTGGGCCTTGATGTCCTGGACCAGGGCCACCAGCTTCTTGTCGGGTTCGTAGGCGGGAATTAAGATAAACATGGGGTTCCTCCTTAGTTTTTGGGAAATAGGTGCCCAGCCACCAGGCTGAGGGTTGCAAAACCAAGACCAGCCCACCAGTAGGGGATGTCCAGGCTGGTGCTGCGGCCAGAAATCTCGATGATGCCCTTGACCAGACAGCCGCTGACAAAAATGGCCAGGCTGGAGTTCCAGAGGAGCCCCGCAGCCCGATTGGTCAGCCAACCCTTATCAAAGAGGGTCAGCAGATAGGCCACAGATCCAATCAAGGGAATCAGGAACATCCATCGCATGTGGATGGAGCTTTCCCCGTAGCTAAAGCTAACGTAAACCTGGTTGAAGGTTAGGAGGAAGAGGCTGATTAGGCCAAGGTTAATGATGGTTTTTTGGTATTGTTTTCTAGTAGCCGATGTAGACACTGTCGCTCACCGCCCTTTCTTTAATGGTGTTGCCGTTGGTGGTTGGTTTGTTGACGACCTGGCCATTGAAGACCATGGTGGACGAACCACCCCCGTCTAGGTTGTAGGCCAAATCTGCCCCGTAGGATTGCATGATTTGGGCCAGTTCGTAGAGGGTTAGGCCAGAACTCTCCTCGCTTCGCCCATCGGACACTACCATGAGGTAGTGGAGGGAGCCGTCTGTTTCCTCAATGATACCGATGGCTGTCCGAGGGTTATCAGCCATGGCCCGTCCGACCTCATCTGAAGTTGATACCACCACATGACCGTCCTTGACCAGGGTTGGGCCAAAGGTGAAGGTGTTGACTACCCCACTATCCAGCAGGGCTTGGGCGGACGTCTCACTCTCGGAAATCACTCCAAGGTTGCCGTCAGCATAATGGACCAGGTCCTCATAGTCGCTGGAACGGGCCTGATCTCGGTAGAGCACCCCATTCTTGATGACATAGCCTGTCTGATTGGCCCCGTAATAGTCTCCGTTGATGGCCAGGATCGCCCCCTTGGCTGCCGCCATGCTAGACGTGGTCTCGGTGATGTTGGTCCCATAGGTCTCCTGAGCCAGAGCGGTCTTGAGCAGGCTGGGGTCGCTGATTTTCACATCAGCCACATAGATGGTGGTGTCATGTTGGCGGATGGTGTCGATAGTGATGGTGATGTTATCATCTTGGTAGCTGGTATCGGTCACGGTTGCTTGGCCTGCGGCAATGGCAGAGCTGCTGGACTTGGCTTCAGCTGAGGAGCTCGTTTGCTCTTTCGTGACCTGACTGGTAGCAGCGACCGTGGTAACAGCCGTTGGTAGGACAAAGGTTTTGGCCAGGCTATAAACATTGGCTGACAGCAACAGACTGGAAAACAAAATCGTATAGGCGTGTTTTTTGAAGTTTTTCATCAGATGACCTCGTTAGTTATGATGGAGCCTAGTTTACCCAGCAAAAGTCAAAGAAGCCTTAAAGAAAGGCTAAAGAAAACTTAAATGATACAATCATTCATTTAGATAATTAGAGAACGTAACCCTGTTCCCTTTTGATTTCATCAAATCCAAATCCACAGGCATTTTGCCATCAATCTGTGGATTGAAGAGGAATCGGGTATAGGCAAAGCCCAGGTCGTAGAGAACTGGAAGGGGTTTGAACAGGGGGCGATTGTCCAGAATGGAAAGTGGGGTGTCATCGCTCATCTGGCCTTCTTTGGGGCAATGGCTCATCAAGACGGCCTATAGTGATAATCATGGTTTAGACTTTGCCTCATTAAGCCAGTTAGAAGGGGTTGAGATTTACGATGACCGTCCTTATACTTCCGCTCAAAGAGGAACTAACGAGCATTTCAACGGTTGTCTGAGGCAAAAGGGCAGTCGCTCAACCAAGTTATTCACGATGAGCGATAAGAGGCTTCTAGGTTGCCAATTTGTAGCTAGAAAGTTAGATAACTACTAAACAGCCCAACGGAAGGTGTTGCACTCGACTTGGCAATTAGACTAGCTAAAAAAATCACATAATAACAGAAAAGAGTTGTTTTTCGGCTTATAATATGTTAAAATGTAAATATAGAAAGAAGGTAGTTTATATGAAAAAGAAAAGCATTCTTCTTGCTCTATCTCTTGTTGCACTTGCTACCTAGGTTCCTCTAAGTGTTCGAGCGGAAGATAGTTTTCCAAATCAATCTACTCCTGAACGAATTATAGGAGGCGATGATCGGCAACTGGTTTTGGATACCACCTCTACCATAAATCGCACGATTGTTAGAATTAATGTTGAAGGGGTAGATAAACAAGGGCATCAGATTCAGTATCTGGGTTCAGGGGTAATGATTGGTCCAGATACGGTACTAACTGCTGGGCATGTTGTCTATAATCTTGAAGCGGGTGAGTACTACCAAAATATAAAAGTAGTCCCTGCTGCAACTTGGAATGGAGAAAGGTTTCTTGAACCTTATGGTTACGCTGTCGCTAAAGAAACGGAGGTATTAGAGGCTTACAAATTAGGAGATAAATCTCAAGATATTGGGGTTATTAAACTTCATCGTCCGATTGGTCAAGAGACAGGCTACCTCACTTTAGCACCTAACAGCTTATCCATTGGTCAACAGGTAAAGACAATTGGGTATCCTAGTGATAAAAAAGGAATGTATTTTTCTGAGGGAACGGTGCTCTCTATGGTAGGTTCGCAACAAGCGAGGTATGATTTAGATACCTTTGGAGGACAAAGTGGCAGCCCCATTCTAAATGAGTACAATCAAATTGTAGCTATACATTATGCTGGTGGAGACGCGACTAGTAACCATGGGCGATCTATTGATTCCGAGGTTACGGCGTTAATTTCCAGAACCAATTTGACACAAGGAGCTGTTTATAGGGTGTTTAATCCTAATTCTGGCTGGCATCATGACACTAGTAGTCTAGGTGAGAAGAACCACCTTGTAAGTTTGGGCTGGAAAGATGAAGGCATTGCTTGGGAGTCTGGGAATAATGAGCCTGTCTATCGTCTTTACAACCCTAATAGTGGCCATCACTTCTATACGACGAATACCGCTGAGCACAATTACTTGGTTCAACAGGGGTGGAAAAGTGAAGGCATCGCGTTTTATAGCGGAGACAATCTAAATGTTTACCGATTGTATAACCCTAATTCAGGGGAGCATTTTTATACCACTAATCACATTGAAAGAAAACACCTCATCATTCTTGGGTGGAGAGATGAAGGGGTTGCATTTTTGACAAATTAATCAGAGAAAGGGAAGATTATGTTAAAATTTATAAAAAAAATACTAACTTTTTTAGCTGTCTTTATGTTTTCTCTTCCTTGGAGAGTTGTTGCCAATGACTATGTGTCAGTTGGTGGTTCAGAATACGACCCTGATACCTTACCTAAGCAATTAGTTGTTGGTCAAACTGGACAAATTCGTCGACCTCAGGACTCTCCTCTAAGAAATACAACTTATTCATTTCATTTTTATGACTATGATCCCTCAATGATCAGTTTTGATGAGCAAGGAAACTGGATGGCCCTCAAAGCGGGCAAAACCCAAGTTAGTTTTTCAATTAGTCAGAGTGACCATTTCTATAATGAGCTACAAAATCTAGGGCTGGGCAATCTTAAGATTATTGAAAAAGAAGTTCATGTTAGTCATGATATCATGATTTCAGCAGACGCTTATCCTATGTACCGACTTTACAATCCAAATTCAGGAGAACACTTTTATACTGCTAATGGGACTGAGAGAGACCACTTGAGCCATCTGGGCTGGATTTATGAGGGCATTGGTTGGTATGCTCCGATTTCTGGAGTACCAGTCTATCGTTTATACAATCCAAATACAGGAGACCACCATTATACAACTTCTAAGGGAGAAAGTTCCTACCTGGACAGTGTTGGTTGGAACTATGAGGGCATCGGCTGGTACTCAGGTGGCTCTGCTCCGATTCACCGCTTGTATAATCCTAACGCCAAAATAGGTAGTCATCACTTCACCTTATCCAAAGAAGAAAGTGACAATCTTGATGATATTGGCTGGAACTATGAAGGGATTGGCTGGTTTGCTGTAAAATAGTTATAAGTTGAATAGGTACCAAAACTTCTGTTCTTTGAATCGCACCTCAAAAGTTAGATAAGTAGCCTAACGATAGGGGTGCTTTTCTGATGGAATAAAGTGATGAGCATAAGTTTAATCGCTACAATGTGAGTAGCCTATATCAGGGATAGGAGAAAGATTAAAACACCTTCTGTCCCCTTTCCAGTTTTTACTTGACAAGCCAATCAGATTGCGATAAAATCTTTGTATCAATAAAATAAAACAAAAGGAGCTCTGCTATGTCTGACAACCGCATGAACTACACCATTTCCAGCAATGAAAACTTCCCTCTGGTTGAAATCGCCTTGGAGCGAGGTGAATCAGCCTATATCCAACGGGGCAGCATGGTTTACCACACCCCAAGCGTCAGTCTTAACACCAAGCTCAATGCCCAAGGCTCTGGCCTGGGCAAGCTCATCAAGGCAGTCGGACGTTCCATGGCCTCTGGCGAATCCATGTTCATCACCCAAGCCGTCTCCTCTGCTGATGATGGTAAGCTGGCCATTGCCCCATCCATGCCAGGTCAGGTCATCGCCCTGGAACTGGGAGCCAACCAGTACCGCCTCAATGACGGGGCCTTCCTGGCCATGGATGGGTCTGCCAACTACACCCTTGAACGCCAGAGTATTGGTCGGGCCCTCTTTGGCGGCCAAGGTGGCTTCTTTGTTATGACCACTCAAGGCCAAGGCATGCTTCTGGTCAACGCTTTTGGTTCCATCAAGAAAATCCGTCTGGAAAACCAAGAGATGACCATTGACAACGCCCATGTGGTGGCCTGGAGCACCAGTCTGGATTACAATATCCATATGGAAAACGGCTGGCTCCAATCCATCGGTACAGGTGAGGGTATTGTCAACACCTTCCGAGGCACCGGTGACGTCTACATCCAGAGCCTCAACCTTCAAACCTTTGCCAGCCATTTAGGCGGCTTTATCGGTGATCCAACCAATAACACCAAAGGGGATGTCGTTGGCTCACTGATTAATAATTTCCTCTAAAATGTGGTACAATAGAACCATCACACCATAAAGGAAGACACATGCTATTACATTACTCAAAACTTGGCTCCCTAGCCCTGGGCCTAGCCAGCCTGGTGACCTACTTTTTTCTGCCAACCCTCTTTCCCCTGGTTCTTCAGGGCTTTATCCTCTGCTTTGGGATTTTTCTCATCACCTATTTCCTCTTTTATTTCCGGAAAAAATAGCAGAGCAGCCAAGCAAGTTAGTGCTTGGCTATTTTTTTTATCCTCTCCTTATGCTATAATAGAAACGATTGAAAATTTCTATGCTACTAGGAGTACACCATGTCTAAACCTATCCGTGTGCGTTACGCACCAAGCCCAACGGGCCTGCTTCATATCGGTAATGCCCGCACCGCCCTCTTCAACTACCTCTATGCCCGCCACCACGGCGGCACCTTCCTGATCCGTATCGAGGACACGGACCGGGAACGCCATGTGGAAGATGGCGAGCGGTCCCAGCTGGAAAACCTGCGTTGGTTGGGTATCGACTGGGACGAAAGCCCAGAAACCCATGACCAGTACCGCCAGTCTGAACGCCTGGACATTTACCAAGAATACGTGGACCAGCTGATTGCCAACGGCCTGGCCTACAAATCTTACGTAACCCGTGAGGAATTGGATGCTGAGCGGGACCGCCAAGAGGCAGCTGGCGAGCCCCCTCGCTACATCAACGAGTACCTGGGCATGACTGAGGACCAAAAAGCCGCCTACATTGCGGCGCGTGAAGCCGCTGGCATCGTGCCGACCGTTCGTTTGGCCGTCAAGGAAGAGAACATCTACGCTTGGAATGATATGGTCAAGGGCGAGATTTCCTTTGAAGGTGGCAACATCGGTGGTGACTGGGTTATCCAGAAGGCTGACGGCTACCCGACCTACAACTTTGCCGTTGTTATCGACGACCACCTCATGGGCATTTCCCACGTTATCCGTGGCGATGATCACATTGCCAACACGCCGAAACAGCTCATGGTCTATGAGGCCCTGGGTTGGGAGGCTCCTGAGTTTGGCCACATGACCCTGATTATCAACTCAGAAACGGGTAAAAAACTCTCTAAACGGGACGTTAACACCCTGGCCTTCATCGAGGACTACCGCAAGAAGGGCTACCTGCCTGAGGCTGTCTTCAACTTCATCACCCTCTTGGGCTGGACCCCAGGCGGCGAGGAGGAAATCTTCTCCAAAGAGGACATCATCAAGCTCTTTGATGAGAACCGACTCAGCAAGTCTCCAGCCTCCTTTGACCAGAAGAAACTGGCCTGGATGAGCGGTGAGTACATCAAAAAATCTGACCTGTCCACCATCTTTGACCTCTGCAAACCTTATTTGGAAGCGGCTGGCCGCTTGACCGATAAGGCGGAAAAATTGGTGGCCCTTTACAAGCCGCAGCTGACCGCTGCTGATCAGATTGTGGAGCTGACTGACCTCTTCTTTACCGACTTCCCAGAGCTGGGCCAAGCTGAAAAAGAGGTCATGGCTGCCGAGACCGTTCCGACTGTCCTCAATAGTTTCAAGGAGAAACTGGCAGAGCTGACAGCAGACGACTTCACTCCAGAGAACATTTCAGCTCAAGTCAAGGCTGTTCAAAAAGATACTGGCGTTAAAGGCAAAAACCTCTTCATGCCAATCCGTATCGCCGTTTCTGGTCAAATGCATGGCCCAGAACTGCCAGATACCATCTACCTACTTGGTAAGGACAAGGCCCTGTCTCACATTGAGCAAGTCTTGGACAGCCTGTAAGCAAGAATTTTATCCAAAAAATCGAGGCCAGGATTTAGTCCTGGCCTCTTTGGTTGTTTAATTAAACGTGCCGTAGTGGTTGAGCATCTCAAGGGGGATCAGCTTTGAAGGTGGGAATTCGTGACTTGCAAGGCAACCCATTCCTTTAATTCACTGATGTCCTCAGCTGAACAGGATTGAGAAGCCTGGTGAGATTAGTCAGCTCAAAGAGCCCACTTCCAAATGCTGTTTGGCCAAGTTAGGGCATTTGAGCCAGCCAGATTTGGCCGTTTTCTAGGAGCAGGTAGGCCTTGTCCTTGTAGCTGAGTGTTTTGATGATAGGGGCGGGCAGTTGGTCAGGGAGCTTGGAGACTTGTCCAGCCTTGTCTAGGAGAGCCAGGCTCTGATAGCCCGTCTGGGGAATGAGGGCAAAGGCCTCTGTCTCTACGGCCAAGTTGGTTTCACGGCTGTGAATAGCATGGTTGCTGATACCGTCGGCCAAATGCTTGGGACGGAGCAGGGGATAGGTCTGGTCATAGGCGACCAGCTCCATTTTCAGGTGGGGCATGTGGACGGCATAAAGCTGTTGGTTAAAGACAAAGGGAGACTGCCAACGGTTGCTGGGCAGTGCCTGGCTCTGAGCCTCGAGTTGGAGCTTGCCGTCTTTTAGGCCGACAAGAACGGTTCGCCCGCCCTGACCTTGACCGGACATGACACTGACCAGATGGTTTCGACCATTTTGGTTGCGGCTGGTGAGGCGATTGCCCTCAAAGACCAGGCCAGCTATGCTCAGCGGCTCAGCCAGAGGGGTCAGGTCATGGCGTTCCAGGTACTGGATTTCTTGGGCTTCGATGCTGTCGCCCAAAACGCCATGTTGGTAGGTCTGACTATCGGGTTTGGCCAGGACTGCGATGTGACCATCAGAAGGGCTCTGCCCCGCCAGGTTGACCTGATAAGGGTGGCTATCTGGGAGGACAGGGTCCTTGCTGGTCGCTTCGATAACTGCTCGGCCATTTTTCAAACCGATACGCACAAGGCGGTTATCCCCGTTCTGGGGGCTGACGGCGATGGTTGCTAGTCTAAGAGCCACCATACCAGCCTCCTTGGCGAGGGGAATGGCAGAGCGATAGACCTGTTCAGGGGTCCAAAGCAGAAAGTTACCGCTGGCATCAGCAGCGGCAATTCGACCGTGCTGAGCGGTCAGGGCCACCTCAGGCGACAGGCCGTCCAGGAGGGGCTTGGGCTGACCAAGTTGCCAAAGCTGGCCACTATCGGTGATGACAAAGACTTGCCCTTGTTCGTTGACCGTCAGTTGGCGAATGGTTCCAAGCTGTGCAGTGTCCAAGGTTTGGAGTGTTAGCTTTGAGTTTCTTGGCTCGGGTTGAGTATTTTTGAGTTTAGTGATGATAAAGAGGCTCAGGGCCAAGGGGAGGCCCAACCAAAAGAGTTTTTTCATGGAATCTCCTTTCTCTCTTGATTGTAACACAGTTTAGCAAAAAATCCCACCTGTAAGAGGTGGGAAAAGGCTTATTCCACTCGGGTCATATGGACACCGCCAGTGGTTGGGTAAGTGTAGTCAGCAGGGTCCATATGTTGCCCAAATTACCAAACCTTGGTTGAGATGCGGCAATCCTCGTGGCGTACCGCATCGGTATGAATAGCACCAGGCCCCCACCCAAGCCTGTCTGAGCAAGGGTATGCCAGTCGCCTACCAAATCATCAAACCGTACCGCTCCATTGCCTAAATCGTGGAAGAGGCCGATTGTGGGGGTTCAAGTGCTAGGTTTCTTGGTAGGGAGCTGTCTTTATTCTACCCAGGTCAATACTGGTCCGTTTTTAGGGACGTATTCATAAGTAGTTGGGTCTTGAGTGGGGTCAAATTGCCAAATCTGGTTTGTAATGGTGCCGTTGCCGTTAATCAAAACACCAATTTCAAAGTGTCCATAACCACCAAGGCCAGAACCGGCAGTAACGTCGTTATCGCCGCCGATATTCTCGAAACGATAGAGCCCCTCACCAACCATTTCAGAGCTTTCGATGGTTGAATAGCGGTAATGACTGGTGCCGCTCTCAAAGTCAATTAATTCTTTAAGAACACTACCGTCAGGGTTAAATGTTAAAATCACTTTAAAGTTCTCGCTAATGGGAGTAAATTCCCAGCTACCAATTAGTTCGTCAGGGAAAGGAGGGAGGTCGGGACGCTCGCCCCCTGTTTCGGGTTTCGTTTGGTTGGTGGCGACGTCATCAGCCTGGTCTTGACTGCTATCCTCACTAACGTCTTCGCCAAGTTCTCCACTAGGCTCTGAGTTGGTAGTCGTTTCTACTTGATTAGCAGCGACCGTGGAACTGGTGCTTGAGGCTTGTGGTTTTTGAACCATAGCTGAGCTGCTTGGTGGGGTCGAGCTGGCAGGTTTAGAGGTTTCTTCAACCTTGTTTTGACAGCCTACTAAAAGTAGGCTGGTGCTGAATAAGATTAAGAAGAATTTAGCAGACTTGAACATAGGAAACTCCTTTATGAATAATTTATTTCTGTATTGTTACAAATTTGTTACAATTATAGTTTAATCTATTATCCTAAAAAATACAAGCGATTATCAGAAAAAATAAAAATTTTTTGAAAGGTTGCTGCGAGAATGAAACCGCCCCCTATTTGCATTTTTTAGATTTGTGATATAATAGAGAGTATAGAAAGAAGTGGGGAACATGTTTTGAAAAAAAGCAATCGGGTCAAACGTGACCAGGATTTCCAAGTGCTTTTTAAGCGAGGCAAGAGTTATGCCAATCGGAAATTCGTGGTTTATTGTGTTGACAGGGAACTTGGCCACCTACGCTTAGGTTTATCAGTGAGTAAAAAATTAGGGAAGGCAGTGGTTCGAAACCAGATTAAACGCCGTCTGCGTCATGCTGTCCAGGGTCTGCAAGATAGGCTTTTGCCCTATGATATGGTTATCATCGCTCGAAAGGGTGTCGAACTTTTGACCTACCAGGAAATTGAGCAGAACTTGACCCATGTTTTAAAACTAGCCGCACTTTATCAGGAGGATTATCGTGAATCGCAAAAAACTTAGCCTACTGGCCTTGGCCAGCCTGGTCTTGACGGCATGTAGCCGTCAGACCACAGACATCACCAGTTCATCCGAAACCCTCTGGGAGCAGTTTGTCTATTTCTTTGCCCAGATGATTCAAAAGCTATCTTTTGGTGGCTTGGTTGGTGTGGGGATTATCCTCTTCACCCTTGTCTTGCGTTTGGTGTTGTTGCCCCTTTACAACCTACAAATTAAATCTAGTCAGAAGTTGCAAGACCTCCAGCCCGAACTTCGTGCCTTGCAGGCCAAATATCCTGAAAAGGACATGGATAGTCGGGTTCAGTTGACCGAGGAAACCCAGGCCCTTTACAAGGCTCACGGGGTTAATCCTTTGGCCAGTCTCTGGCCACTCTTGCTTCAGTTGCCAGTTTTGTTAGGCCTTTTCCAGGCCTTGACCCGAGTGGAGTTTTTGCGGACAGGTCACTTCTTATGGTTTGATATCGCCAAGCCAGATCCTTACTTTATCCTGCCCCTGTTGGCAGCAGGCTTTACCTTCCTATCGACCTGGTTGACTAGCAAGGGCAGTCGGGAGCAATCAGGAGCGACAGCCTTTATGACCTATCTGGCCCCGGCCATGATTTTGCTCTTCTCAGTGCAGATGGCCAGCGGTGTCACCCTCTATTGGACGGTGTCCAATGCCTTCCAAGTGGTGCAGATTCTACTATTTAATAACCCCTTCAAGGTGATTGCAGAACGTGAAGCTATCGCTCAGGCGGAAAAGGCCCGTCAAGCCAAGATTCGCCGTGCTAAAAAGAAAGCAATGAAAGCTAAATAAGGAGACAAACATGGTACTATTTACAGGTGTAACTGTCGAAGAAGCAATTGAAGCTGGATTGGCCAAGCTAGGCCTCAGCCGTTCCCAAGCCCAAATCACAGTCTTATCCAAGGAAAAAAAAGGTTTTTTAGGTTTTGGGAAAAAGCTGGCGCAGGTTGACTTGGAACCCCTGGCCGAAGAGGTGACTCTCCAAGTGCCACAAGAAGCGGTGGAAGACCTCCTTGTGGTGGAAGAAGTCGCCGTTGAAGTTGTGGAGCAAGAGCCGTCAGAGCCTGTTCGCGAAGAGAAGGCACCAGACACGCCAGTCACAGAAGAGGTCGTGGCTCCCCTTGAACCCATGACTCAAGATGATTTTGCAGCCTTTGTGGCTAAGGAGTTTAAGGATAGCCGCCATAAACTGGAAGATGCCAGTGTTGACGTGATTGCCTATCTTGAAAAGATTATTTATGAGATGGATTTAGAGGCCAGCATCACGCCAAATTTGAGCCGTCGCCATATTGTTTTGCAAATTGAAACCTCAGAACCTGGTCGTCTGATTGGTTATCATGGCAAGGTTTTGAAGTCGCTTCAGCTTTTGGCTCAAAATTATTTGCATGACCGCTACTCAAGAAATTTTTCGATCTCGCTCAATGTGCGTGACTATTTGGAACACCGCACAGAAATCCTGATTGATTTTGCCAACAAGGCTGCCCAAAAAGTGCTGGCAACCGGCCGTCCTTATCGTTTGGATCCCATGACCAATAGCGAACGCAAAATCATCCACAAAACAATTTCTAAGATTTCGGGTGTAGAGAGCTATTCTGAAGGAGATGACCCAGAACGCTACGTTGTTATTGTCAGCAGAGACTAACCTATCAAACCAACCTGTTGCGGTTGGTTTTTTCATTTTTTGCAGGAAACGTATGAGTTAGATGGGAAAAGATGAAGTGAAAAGTTTTTTTGAAAAAATGAGTATAAATCCTTGCAATATCAACTTTTCTTTGGTATCATTGTAAAAGTGCTGTAAGTCACAGTGCTGGCG
Organism: Streptococcus sp. ZY171113; assembly: GCF_057748235.1. Lineage (NCBI taxonomy): Bacteria > Bacillati > Bacillota > Bacilli > Lactobacillales > Streptococcaceae > Streptococcus > Streptococcus sp. ZY171113. The sequence continues at coordinate 2,143,388 of NZ_CM173243.1, read as the reverse complement.
TTGAGTCAAGAGGTTGCGACACGCTCGGTTGCATTGCCACGCAACTCGTGTTGGTTTTCTTGAGGAGCCGTCCTATATCACATAGCCGAAAAGGAGAAAAAGATGGCAAACAAAAAAATCCGTATCCGTTTGAAAGCGTACGAGCACCGTACACTTGATACAGCGGCGGAAAAAATCGTTGACACTGCTAGCCGTACAGGTGCGACAGTTGCTGGTCCAGTACCACTTCCGACTGAGCGTAGCCTTTACACCATCATCCGTGCGACTCACAAGTACAAAGATTCTCGTGAGCAGTTCGAGATGCGTACTCACAAACGTTTGATCGACATCATCAACCCAACTCAAAAAACAGTTGACGCTTTGATGAAATTGGATCTTCCAAGTGGTGTAAACGTCGAAATCAAACTCTAATTTGATTTCAAGGAGCATGAAAAACGCTCGGTAAAAACTTTTTTGAGCATGAAAAACGCTCATTAAAAACTTTTTAATAAAATCTGAAAAGGAAATATTTTCTCATGACAAAAGGAATCTTAGGGAAAAAAGTGGGAATGACTCAAATCTTCACTGAAAACGGTGAATTTATCCCTGTTACTGTCATCGAAGCAACACCAAACGTTGTTCTTCAAGTGAAAACCCTTGAAACTGACGGCTACCAAGCTGTTCAAGTTGGTTTTGATGACAAACGCGAAGTTTTGAGCAACAAACCTGCCAAAGGTCACGCTGCTAAAGCAAACACGACTCCTAAGCGCTTCATTCGTGAATTCAAAAACATTGAAGGCTTGGAAGTTGGTCAAGAAATCACAGTTGAGCAATTCGCTGCCGGCGATGTTGTGGATGTAACTGGTACGTCTAAAGGTAAAGGTTTCCAAGGTGTTATCAAACGCCATGGTCAATCACGTGGTCCTATGGCTCACGGTTCGCGTTACCACCGTCGTCCTGGTTCAATGGGTCCTGTTGCACCTAACCGTGTGTTTAAAGGTAAAAACCTTGCAGGTCGCATGGGCGGCAACCGCGTAACCATCCAAAACCTTGAAATCGTTCAAGTTATTCCAGAAAAGAACGTTCTTTTGGTTAAAGGTAACGTTCCAGGTGCTAAGAAATCTCTTATCATCGTCAAGTCAGCTGTTAAAGCTGCTAAATAATAAAGAAAGGGGAAATCAGTTAAAATGGCAAACGTAAAATTATTCGACCAAACTGGTAAAGAGTTGAGCTCAATCGAACTTAACCCAGCAGTTTTCGGCATCGAGCCAAACGAGTCAGTTGTCTTTGATGTTGTCATCAGCCAACGCGCTAGCCTTCGCCAAGGTACGCATGCGGTTAAAAACCGTTCAGCAGTATCAGGTGGTGGCCGCAAACCTTGGCGTCAAAAGGGTACAGGTCGTGCCCGTCAAGGTTCAATCCGCTCACCACAATGGCGTGGCGGTGGCGTAGTCTTCGGACCAACTCCACGCTCTTATGCTTACAAACTGCCACAAAAAGTGCGTCGCTTGGCCCTGAAATCAGTTTACTCAGCTAAAGTTGCTGAAGAAAAATTTGTCGCTGTTGATGCTCTTTCATTTGCAGCTCCAAAAACTGCTGAATTTGCAAACGTGCTGTCTGCACTTGCTATCGATTCAAAAGTACTTGTTATCCTTGAAGAAGGTAACAAATTTGCAGAGTTGTCAGCTCGTAACATTCCAGGTGTTAAAGTAGCGACAGCGAAAACTGCAAGCGTCCTTGACATCGTTAACGCAGACAAACTTCTTGTTACTAAAGAAGCAATCTCTACTATCGAGGAGGTTCTTGCCTAATGAACTTGTATGACGTCATCAAAAAGCCAGTTATCACTGAAAAGTCTATGGTTGCTCTTGAAGCAGGCAAGTACACTTTTGAAGTCGATACTCGTGCTCACAAACTCTTGATCAAACAAGCTGTTGAAGCTGCGTTTGAAGGTGTTAAAGTTGCAAGTGTCAACACAGTAAACGTGAAACCAAAAGCAAAACGCGTTGGACGTTACACTGGTTTCACAAGCAAAACGAAAAAAGCAATCATCACGCTTGCAGCTGATTCTAAAGCAATCGAGTTGTTCGCAGCTGATGCTGAATAATCTAAGGAGGTATTAACGTGGGTATTAAAGTTTATAAACCAACGACAAATGGCCGTCGTAACATGACTTCTTTGGATTTCGCTGAGATTACTACAAGCACTCCTGAGAAGAGCTTGCTTGTTTCTCTCAAGAGCAAAGCTGGTCGTAACAACGCTGGTCGCATCACTGTTCGTCACCAAGGTGGCGGTCACAAGCGTCACTATCGCTTGATCGACTTCAAACGTAACAAAGACAACGTTGAAGCAATCGTTAAAACCATCGAGTACGATCCAAACCGTTCTGCAAACATCGCTTTGGTTCACTACACTGACGGTGTGAAAGCCTACATCATCGCCCCTAAAGGTCTTGAAGTTGGTCAACGCATCGTATCTGGTCCAGAGGCCGACATCAAAGTTGGTAACGCTCTGCCACTTGCTAACATTCCAGTCGGTACTGTTATCCACAACATCGAGTTGAAACCAGGTCGTGGTGGTGAGTTGATTCGCTCTGCTGGTACATCTGCTCAAGTACTGGGTCAAGAAGGTAAGTACACGCTTGTTCGCTTGCAATCAGGCGAAGTTCGCATGATCTTGTCAACCTGCCGTGCGACTGTTGGTACCGTAGGTAACGGTGAGCACTCACTCGTTAACGTTGGTAAAGCCGGTCGTAGCCGTTGGAAGGGTATCCGTCCAACTGTTCGCGGTTCGGTAATGAACCCTAACGATCACCCACACGGTGGTGGTGAAGGTAAAGCACCAGTTGGTCGTAAAGCACCGTCTACTCCATGGGGTAAACCTGCTCTTGGCCTTAAAACTCGCAACAAGAAAGCTCGTTCAAACAAACTTATCGTTCGTCGTCGTGGCGAAAAATAAGCAACTGACTAGCTAGAAGTGGTTTCGCTTGCCTTTAGGGCAAGGCAGGTCGCTGAGAGCTGTACTAAGCGTACGCTGAAGCGACCTAAGGCAGTCATAAAGGACAAACGAAGCCACGACTCATTCCGCCAGCTCGGTAGCCCGCTTCTAGCGGGCAGGCCGTTGTGGTACATATTTTAAAGGAGAAACATTAAAAATGGGACGCAGTCTTAAAAAAGGACCTTTCGTCGATGAGCATTTGATGAAAAAAGTTGAAGCTCAAGCCAACGACGAGAAGAAAAAAGTCATCAAAACTTGGTCACGTCGTTCAACGATTTTCCCAAGCTTTATCGGCTACACTATCGCTGTCTATGACGGCCGCAAACACGTGCCAGTTTATATCCAAGAGGATATGGTAGGTCACAAACTTGGTGAATTTGCACCAACTCGTACTTACAAAGGCCACGCTGCAGACGACAAGAAAACACGTCGTAAATAATAGGAGGAGGACACAATGGCAGAAATTACTTCAGCTAAAGCAATGGCTAAGACAGTCCGTGTTTCACCTCGTAAAACACGTCTTGTTCTTGATCTCATCCGTGGGAAGCACGTTGCAGACGCAATCGCAATCTTGAAATTCACTCCAAACAAAGCTGCTACTGTAATCGAGAAGGTTCTTAACTCAGCCATCGCGAACGCAGAAAACAACTTCGGTTTGGAAAAAGCTAACCTGGTCGTATCTGAAACTTTTGCTAACGAAGGACCAACTTTGAAACGTTTCCGTCCACGTGCTAAAGGTTCAGCTTCACCAATCAACAAACGTACAACTCACATCACTGTGGTTGTATCAGAAAAATAAGGAGGTAACATCGTGGGTCAAAAAGTACATCCAATTGGTATGCGTGTCGGCATCATCCGTGATTGGGATGCCAAATGGTATGCTGATAAAGAATACGCGGATTACCTCCATGAGGATCTTGCAATCCGTAAATTTGTAAAAGCAGAACTTGCTGAGGCTGCGGTTTCTACTATCGAAATCGAGCGTGCCGTAAACAAGGTTATCGTATCCCTTCACACCGCTAAACCAGGTATGGTTATCGGTAAAGGTGGTGCTAACGTTGATGTTCTTCGTGGTCAATTGAACAAATTGACTGGTAAGCAAGTACACATCAACATCATCGAAATCAAACAACCTGATTTGGATGCTCACCTTGTTGGTCAAAGCATTGCTAAACAACTTGAGCAACGTGTGGCTTTCCGTCGTGCTCAAAAACAAGCTATCCAACGTGCTATGCGTGCAGGTGCTAAAGGAATCAAAACTCAGGTATCTGGTCGTCTGAACGGTGCGGACATCGCCCGTGCAGAAGGCTACTCTGAAGGAACTGTTCCACTCCACACCCTGCGTGCGGACATTGATTACGCTTGGGAAGAAGCAGACACTACTTACGGTAAACTCGGTGTTAAAGTATGGATCTACCGTGGTGAAGTTCTTCCAGCTCGTAAAAACGCTAAGGGAGGTAAATAACACATGTTAGTACCTAAACGTGTAAAACACCGTCGTGAATTCCGTGGTAAAATGCGCGGCGAAGCCAAAGGCGGCAAACAAGTAGACTTCGGTGAATTTGGTCTTCAAGCAACAACTAGCTCATGGATCACTAACCGCCAAATCGAAGCTGCCCGTATCGCTATGACGCGTTACATGAAACGTGGTGGTAAAGTTTGGATCAAGATCTTCCCACACAAATCATACACTGAAAAAGCAATCGGTGTGCGGATGGGTTCTGGTAAAGGTGCACCTGCAGGTTGGGTTGCTCCAGTTAAACGTGGTAAGGTAATGTTCGAGGTTGCAGGCGTTTCTGAAGAAATCGCCCGCGAAGCCTTCCGTCTTGCCGGCCACAAGTTGCCAGTTAAGGTTAAATTCGTCACTCGCGACGCAGAATAGGAGAAGGTCATGAAACTTAAAGAAATTAAAGATTTTGTCAAAGAACTTCGTGGCCTGTCTCAAGAAGAACTTGCTAAGAAGGAAAACGAACTCAAGAAAGAACTCTTCGAGCTTCGTTTCCAAGCTGCAGCAGGTCAACTTGAGCAAACTGGTCGTTTGAACGAAGTTAAAAAGCAGATTGCTCGTGTAAAAACTGTGCAATCTGAATTGAACTAATAGATTGGGAAAGGAGCATTTCAATGGAACGCAATAATCGTAAAGTTCTTGTTGGACGCGTGGTGTCTGACAAAATGGACAAAACCATCACTGTTGTAGTTGAAACCAAACGTAACCACCCAGTCTATGGTAAACGCATCAACTACTCTAAAAAGTACAAAGCTCATGACGAGAACAACGTCGCTAAAGAAGGCGATATCGTTCGTATCATGGAAACTCGCCCATTGTCAGCTACAAAACGCTTCCGCTTGGTAGAAGTGGTTGAAGAAGCTGTCATCATCTAAGCCTGAAAGGAGAACATTGGAATGATTCAACAGGAATCTCGATTGAGAGTTGCTGACAACAGCGGTGCTCGCGAAATCTTGACCATCAAAGTTCTTGGTGGTTCAGGTCGCAAGTTCGCTAACATCGGTGACATTATCGTTGCATCTGTAAAACAAGCTACTCCTGGTGGCGCTGTTAAAAAAGGTGATGTTGTCAAGGCAGTTGTTGTACGTACTAAGACTGGCGCTCGTCGTCCAGACGGTTCTTACATCAAATTTGACGACAACGCAGCGGTTATCATCCGTGAGGACAAAAACCCTCGTGGTACTCGTATCTTCGGCCCAGTTGCACGTGAATTGCGTGAAGGTGGCTTCATGAAGATCGTGTCATTGGCACCAGAAGTACTTTAATCGGAGTAGGGCTTGAGGGTTTGTTCCAAGCTAGGCAGCGAACTGATAGCGTACTTGTGGTACGGTAAAGTGAGCTAACGACGTTTGGGGCAAACCAACTGCCCTAATCAAAACAAACTTAGTCCCCTGGCCGTTAGGCCAGGGTGCCCTTAGGGGCGTAAGAAATCATAGGAGAACATCATGTTTGTAAAAAAAGGCGACAAAGTTCGCGTCATCGCTGGTAAGGACAAGGGCAAAGAAGCCGTTGTTTTGGCAGCTCTTCCAAAAGTTAACAAAGTTATCGTTGAAGGCGTAGCTCTTGTTAAGAAACACCAACGTCCAACCAACGACCTGCCTCAAGGTGGTATCGTTGAGAAAGAAGCGGCTATCCACGCTTCAAACGTTCAAGTATTGGACAAAAACGGCGTTGCTGGACGTGTTGGCTACAAGTTTGTAGACGGCAAAAAAGTTCGCTACAACAAAAAATCAGGCGAACTGCTTGACTAATCACGAAGGAAAGGAGAAGTAACATGGCAAATCGTTTAAAAGAAAAATACCTTAAAGAAGTTGTTCCTGCTTTGACAGAACAATTCAGCTACCCATCAATCATGGCAGTGCCAAAAGTTGAGAAAATCGTTCTTAACATGGGTGTTGGTGATGCGACTTCTAACGCTAAAAACCTTGAGAAAGCAGCTGCTGAGCTTGCCCTTATCTCAGGTCAAAAGCCACTCATCACTAAAGCTAAGAAATCAATCGCCGGCTTCCGTCTTCGTGAGGGCGTTGCTATCGGTGCGAAAGTAACCCTGCGTGGCGAACGCATGTACGAATTCTTGGACAAATTGGTTAGCGTTTCACTTCCTCGTGTCCGTGACTTCCACGGTGTTCCAAACAAGTCATTTGACGGACGTGGTAACTACACACTTGGTGTGAAAGAGCAATTGATCTTCCCAGAAATCAGCTTCGATGACGTTGATAAAGTACGCGGTATGGACATCGTTATCGTTACAACTGCTAACACTGACGAAGAGTCTCGTGCATTGCTTAAAGGCCTTGGTATGCCTTTTGCTAAATAATATAGGAGGTAAATCAAATGGCTAAAAAATCTATGATTGCTAAGAACAAGCGTCCAGCGAAGTTCTCTACGCAAGCTTACACCCGTTGCGAAAAATGTGGCCGTCCACACTCAGTTTATCGCAAGTTCAAATTGTGCCGTGTTTGCTTCCGTGAATTGGCATACAAAGGACAAATCCCAGGCGTTACCAAGGCTTCTTGGTAATCCAAAACTCTGCGAGTTTTGGATTAGGACTGCCCTGGCAACCCTAAATCATTAACTAGCAAGTGAAGTATTCAAACTACTAGTAAGAGGAGAAATATAAAATGGTTATGACTGACCCTATTGCAGACTTTTTGACTCGCATCCGTAACGCCAATATGGCCAAACACGATGTGCTTGAAGTCCCTGCATCAAACATCAAAAAAGGGATTGCTGAAATCCTGAAACGCGAAGGTTTCGTGAAGAACGTTGAAATCATCGAAGACGACAAGCAAGGCATTATCCGTGTCTTCTTGAAGTACGGTGTGAACGGCGAGCGTGTTATCACAAACTTGAAACGTGTTTCTAAACCAGGTCTTCGCGTTTACTCAAAACGTGACGATATTCCACGTGTCCTTAACGGCCTTGGAATTGCCATCATCTCAACATCAGAAGGTCTTTTGACAGACAAAGAAGCTCGTCAAAAGAACGTTGGTGGTGAGGTCTTGGCCTACGTTTGGTAATCTTCTCGCTTCCAATAGCTTTGCCACTCAGTGTTAGAGCTTCTTGTCGTACCTAAGTACTGTCTGCGAAGCTCTGCCTTGATTGGCGGTGCTCTTGAAACCGAGTTGTCCAAACCCCGTGAAAACTCGTCGCTTCTAGCGGCTTGACAATTTAACAGGAGAAAATAAACTTATGTCACGTATTGGTAATAAGGTGATTGTATTGCCTGCAGGTGTTGAGATTTCTCAAAACGCTGGCACTGTCACTGTAAAAGGCCCTAAAGGTGAGCTCACTCGTGAGTTCAACACAAACATTGAAATCCGTGTTGACGGTACTGAAGTAACTCTTCACCGTCCAAACGATTCAAAAGAAATGAAAACCATCCACGGTACATCTCGTGCCAACCTCAACAACATGGTTGTTGGTGTTTCTCAAGGTTTCAAGAAAGACTTGGAACTTAAGGGGGTTGGTTACCGTGCTCAATTGCAAGGAACTAAACTGGTTCTTTCTCTTGGTAAATCTCACCAAGACGAAGTTGAAGCACCAGCTGGTATCACCTTCACAGTTGCTAACCCAACGTCTATCTCTATTGAAGGGATTAACAAAGAAGTTGTTGGTCAAACAGCTGCATTCGTTCGTAGCCTGCGTTCACCAGAGCCTTACAAAGGTAAAGGTATCCGTTACGTTGGTGAATACGTTCGTCTTAAAGAAGGTAAAACTGGTAAGTAATAGGGCTTGGTGCTGGGTAGAGAACTTGTTCTTCTGCTCGGCCATTTCCCTAAAAAACTCTAGGCTCCTTGTGGCCTAATCAAAGTAAGAGGTGAAAATTGTGATTTCTAAACCAGATAAAAATAAAATCCGCCAAAAACGCCACAAGCGTGTTCGCGGTAAACTCTCTGGAACTGCAGAACGCCCACGTTTGAACGTTTTCCGTTCTAATACAGGCATCTACGCTCAAGTGATTGATGACGTAGCGGGTGTAACGCTCGCAAGTGCATCAACTCTTGACAAGGCTGTTTCAAAAGGAACTAAAACAGAACAAGCCATTGTTGTTGGTAAACTCGTTGCTGAACGTGCTGCTGCTAAAGGCATTACTGAAGTGGTCTTTGACCGCGGTGGTTACCTTTACCACGGACGTGTTAAGGCTTTGGCTGATTCAGCCCGTGAAAACGGCCTGAAATTCTAATAGGAGGATACTGAATAATGGCATTTGAAAAAAATGTAGCCGAACTGGAAGAGCGTTTGGTTGCTGTCAACCGTGTTTCTAAAACTGTTAAAGGTGGACGTCGTCTGCGTTTTGCAGCTTTGGTGGTTGTTGGTGACCGTAACGGTCGTGTAGGTTTCGGTACTGGTAAAGCTCAAGAAGTTCCAGAAGCGATCCGTAAGGCTGTTGAAGACGCTAAGAAAAACCTTATCGATGTGCCAATGGTTGGGACAACTATTCCTCACGAAGTTCGTTCAGAATTTGGTGGTGCAAAAGTTCTCTTGAAACCTGCTGTAGAGGGTGCTGGGGTTGCCGCTGGTGGTGCCGTACGTGCCGTTGTCGAATTGGCAGGTATTGCAGACATCACGTCTAAATCACTTGGTTCAAACACACCAATCAACATCGTTCGTGCGACTGTTGAAGGGTTGAAACAATTGAAACGTGCTGAAGATGTTGCGGCTCTTCGTGGCATCTCAGTGTCTGACTTGGCATAAGAAAGGAGATTATCATGGCTCAAATTAAAATTACTTTGACTAAGTCTCCAATCGGACGCATTCCAGCTCAACGTAAAACCGTTGTTGCTCTTGGACTTGGTAAACTTCAAAGTTCAGTTGTTAAAGAGGATACACCTGCTATCCGTGGCATGATCACAGCAGTGTCTCACTTGGTAACTGTTGAAGAAGTAAAATAAAAGACTTTAGTCGCTGGATTTTCTAGCGGCTTAAAGTCTATGAAATAGAAGCGAGTTCTGACTGGTCCTCCTAGACCAGTTCAGGGCGCTAGCATATAAAAAGGAGAAAATTAATAATGAAACTTCATGAATTGAAACCTGCAGAAGGTTCTCGTAAAACTCGCAACCGTGTCGGTCGTGGTACCTCTTCAGGTAACGGTAAGACTTCAGGTCGCGGTCAAAAAGGTCAAAAAGCTCGTAGCGGTGGCGGTGTTCGTCCAGGCTTCGAGGGTGGTCAAACACCTTTGTTCCGTCGTTTGCCTAAGCGTGGTTTCACTAACATCAACGCTAAAGAGTACGCTTTGGTTAACCTTGACGCCCTCAATGTTTTTGAAGACGGTGCTGAAGTAACTCCAGTTGTTCTTAAAGAAGCTGGTATTGTACGTGCTGAAAAATCAGGCATCAAGATTCTTGGCAACGGCGAATTGACTAAGAAACTCACTGTTAAAGCAGCTAAGTTCTCTAAATCTGCTGAGGCAGCAATCATTGCTAAAGGTGGTTCAGTAGAAGTCATCTAATTGAGAGGTACTTCTTATGTTTTTCAAATTACTCTTTGAAGCACTCAAGCTCAAGCATGTGCGTAAAAAAATCATGTTTACGCTTTTCATCGTTTTGGTGTTTCGTATCGGTACCCATATTACTGTACCTGGGGTCAATGTAAAGAGTTTGGAACAGTTGGCTGATTTACCTTTCCTTAACATGCTCAATCTGGTATCAGGTAATGCGATGACTAACTTTTCCATCTTTGCCATGGGGGTTAGTCCCTACATCACAGCATCCATTGTCGTTCAGCTCTTGCAAATGGACATTGTTCCTAAGTTTGTGGAGTGGGGCAAGCAGGGGGAGGTTGGCCGTCGCAAACTCAATCAGGCGACCCGCTACATTTCTCTCTTCATTGCTTTTGCCCAATCAGTTGGTATCACGGCTGGCTTTAACGCCTTGTCTAGTGTTGCCTTGATTGATAAACCTAACTGGCAGACCTATGTGCTGATTGGTAGCATTCTTACAGCAGGGAGCGTTATTGTGACCTGGCTGGGTGAGCAGATTACTGACAAGGGCTTCGGAAACGGGGTGTCCATGATTATCTTCTCAGGGATTATCTCATCGATTCCAAATACCTTTAAGACTATTCACGAAGATTACTTTGTGAACATTAAGGCCAGTGAATATGAAACATCTCTGGTCTATGTGGCTAGCTTTGCTTTGGCAACCTTGGTGATTATTTTCTTTACGACATTTGTCCAACAAGCAGAGTATAAAATCCCGATTCAGCACACAAAGTTGACACAGGGAGCTTCTAACAGCTCTTACCTGCCGCTCAAGGTCAACCCTGCTGGTGTTATTCCCGTAATCTTTGCCAGCTCGATTACCACCTTGCCAACCACTATTTTACCCTTCTTCCAAAGAGGGAACCAGATTATTCCATGGTTGGATCATTTAAGGCAGGCCTTGTCTTATCAATCGCCGACAGGTATGGCCCTCTATGCTTTTCTGATTGTTGTCTTTTCTTTCTTCTATACCTTTGTACAAGTCAATCCTGAAAAGACAGCTGAGAATTTGCAAAAGAGTGCTTCTTACATCATCGGTGTTCGTCCAGGTCGTGAAACCGAGAAATTCATGTCTAGCCTTTTGAAAAAATTGTCTACAATTGGTGCCGTTTTCTTGGCCTTCATCGCCTTGACACCAATTGTGGCCCAACAAGTCTTTGGCTTGGCTTCAAACATCGCTCTAGGTGGTACCAGTTTGTTGATTTTGATTTCTACGGGAATCGAAGGCATGAAACAGCTGGAAGGCTACCTGCTCAAGCGGCGTTATGTTGGCTTTATGAACTTAAAAGATTAGGTCATGAAAAAATAAAATAGAAACTGGGCAGAATTTGCCCAGGGAGTGGGCTGGCTGTTCTCAACAGCCTACCCGCTCTCTATTTTGTTTTTATACCAGTTTATCTCAGAGGTAGATTGGTATAAAAACAAAATAATAGAAAAAAGGAGATAGGATGAATTTTTTAATCATGGGGTTGCCAGGTGCTGGTAAGGGCACGCAGGCAGCCAAGATTGTGGAAACCTTTGGAGTTGCCCACATTTCGACAGGTGACATGTTCCGTGCTGCTATTGGTAACCAGACGGAACTAGGTGTTTTGGCCAAGAGCTATATTGACAAGGGAGAGTTGGTACCTGATGAGGTGACTAACGGGATTGTCAAAGAGCGTTTGGCTCAAGACGACATTAAGGAGAACGGCATCTTGCTTGACGGTTACCCGCGTACCCTTGAGCAAGCTCACGCTTTGGATGGGGCAATGGCAGAGCTGGGCCTCAAGCTTGACGGTGTCATCAACATCGATGTTGACCCAGAAAGTTTGGTTGAACGTCTCAGCGGTCGCATTATCCACAAGGAAACTGGTGCAACCTTCCACAAAATCTTCAACCCACCAGCAGGTGACTACAATGAAGACGACTACTACCAACGCGAAGATGACAAACCTGAGACCGTGAAACGTCGCCTGGATGTCAACATCGCCCAAGGTGAGCCTATTTTGGCCCATTACCGTGCTAAAGGCCTGGTTCACGACATCAATGGTAACCAGGAAATCGATACCGTTTTTGAAACTGTCGAAAAAGTTATCAATTCTTTGAAATAATCAGATAATCCTGCTTGCATATAGGCTTAAAGCGTGCTATAATAGGCTAGTCTGACTTATATTATTACCCTTTTAATAAAGGGACATCAAATCGAAATTTGAAGGAGGTCTTTTGCGTGGCAAAAGAAGATGTGATTGAAATCGAAGGCAAGGTCGTTGATACCATGCCAAACGCCATGTTTACGGTAGAATTGGAAAATGGTCATCAAATTCTAGCCACCGTTTCTGGTAAAATCCGCAAGAACTACATTCGTATTCTTGTCGGTGACCGTGTGACGGTAGAATTGAGCCCATACGATTTGACCCGTGGACGCATCACATACCGCTTTAAATAGTCGAAATAATTGGAGGGATTAAAACATGAAGGTAAGACCATCGGTTAAACCAATTTGCGAATACTGCAAAGTTATTCGTCGTAACGGTCGTGTTATGGTGATTTGTCCAACAAACCCTAAACACAAACAACGTCAAGGCTAGAAATAGAAAGGAGAAAACATGGCTCGTATCGCTGGAGTTGACATTCCAAATGACAAACGCGTAGTGATTTCATTGACTTACGTTTACGGTATCGGACTTGCTACTGCTAAGAAAATCTTGGCTGCTGTTGGCATTTCTGAAGACGTTCGCGTAAAAGATTTGACATCTGATCAAGAAGACGCTATCCGTCGTGAAGTGGATGCAATCAAAGTTGAAGGTGACCTTCGTCGTGAAGTTAACCTTAACATCAAACGTTTGATGGAAATCGGTTCATACCGTGGTATCCGTCACCGTCGTGGATTGCCTGTTCGTGGTCAAAACACCAAGAACAATGCTCGTACCCGTAAAGGTAAAGCAGTTGCTATCCCAGGCAAGAAAAAATAAAATAGGAGGTAAATAAATTGGCTAAACCAACACGTAAACGTCGTGTGAAAAAGAATATCGAATCTGGTATTGCTCACATCCACGCGACATTTAACAACACAATTGTTATGATTACAGATGTGCATGGTAACGCTTTGGCGTGGTCATCAGCTGGTGCCCTTGGTTTCAAAGGTTCTCGTAAGTCTACACCATTTGCTGCCCAAATGGCTTCAGAAGCTGCTGCTAAAGCTGCTCAAGAACACGGTCTTCGTACAGTTGAAGTTACTGTTAAAGGCCCTGGTTCAGGTCGTGAATCAGCTATCCGTGCCCTTGCTGCCGCTGGTCTTGAAGTAACCGCTATTCGCGATGTGACTCCTGTACCGCACAATGGTGCTCGTCCTCCGAAACGTCGTCGTGTGTAATTCATAACCTGCTGTGTCCTACACCAGATTCGTTTCGAGGGAGTAATAAATGATTGAGTTTGCAAAACCAATAATAACAAAAATTGATGAAAACACCCATTCCGGTAAGTTTGTCATTGAACCACTTGAACGTGGTTACGGAACAACTCTCGGAAACTCTCTTCGTCGTGTACTTCTGTCCTCTCTTCCAGGAGCGGCGGTAACATCAATTAAAATTGATGGGGTACTCCACGAATTTGATACTGTCCCAGGTGTCCGTGAAGATGTCATGCAAATTATCCTTAATATTAAGGGACTTGCTGTCAAATCTTACGTGAACGATGAGAAAACAATCGAGCTTGATGTTGTAGGCCCTGCTGTAGTAACAGCTGGCGATCTCTTGACGGATAGTGATATTGAAATCGTTAACCCAGATCATTACCTCTTTACTATTGCAGAAGGAGCAAGCTTTAAGGCTACCCTTAAGGTTAACACCAACCGTGGTTATGTTCCGGCAGAAAACAATAAAAAAGAGGATGCTCCGGTTGGGACCTTGGCTGTAGATGCCATCTACACGCCAGTTAAGAAGGTTAACTATCAAGTCGAGCCTGCCCGTGTCGGTAGTAACGACGGCTTTGATAAATTGACCATCGACATTGAAACAAACGGGACCATCATTCCAGAAGATGCCCTGGGCTTGTCTGCTAATGTTTTGATTAGCCACCTGAACCTGTTTACAAATCTGACTGACTTGGCTAACACCATGGATGTGATGAAAGAAGCAGAAACAGTTTCAGATGAGAAAGTCTTGGACCGCACCATCGAAGAATTGGACCTGTCTGTTCGCTCATACAACTGTTTGAAACGTGCCGGTATCAATACCGTTTACGATTTGACAGAAAAATCTGAACCAGAAATGATGAAAGTTCGCAACCTTGGCCGTAAGAGCCTTGAGGAAGTGAAAGTTAAACTCGCAGATCTTGGTTTGGGTCTTAAAAACGATAAATAATTTAAGGAGGATAACATGGCTTACCGTAAATTAGGACGCACTAGCTCACAACGTAAAGCAATGCTTCGCGATTTGACGACTGACCTGTTGATTAACGAATCAATCGTGACAACTGAAGCTCGTGCTAAAGAAATCCGTAAAACCGTTGAAAAAATGATTACTCTTGGTAAACGTGGTGACTTGCATGCCCGTCGTCAAGCAGCAGCATTTGTTCGCAACGAGATTGCATCTGAAGGATTTGACGAAGCGACTGACAAATACGTGTCAACAACTGCTTTGCAAAAATTGTTCTCAGAAATCGCACCTCGCTATGCTGAGCGTAACGGTGGATACACTCGTATCCTGAAAACTGAGCCTCGTCGTGGTGACGCAGCTCCGATGGCTATCATCGAACTTGTTTAATCATCAATTTTGTTGAGTGTTATGATGATGGAAAGCTTGCTTTCTTAGTCTAGCTCTGGTCTGCCGCTGGGCTTGTCCCAGCGGTAACACTCATCATCATTGGAAGGTAACGCTTGTTTACGCCAAGTTTCTAAACCTTAGAAACCTGCCGTAAGCAGGCGTTTTTTGTTATCTGGCCAAATGGCTTAAACAGCTCTGCTATGGTATAATAGAGCCAAGTAAAGGCTAGGAGGCAATTATGAGGCATGTCACAGAATATTTGCGGGAGATCTATTTGACACCATTACAGGAAGAAAGGGAACTCTATATTGGTGTTGAACTGGAATTTCCAATTGTTGCGATTGACGGCCAGGCAACAAATCTAGAGGTTAGTCAATCACTGATGGTCCATTTAGTAGAGTGTTTGGGGGCAGTTGTCGAAAAATGCGATAGTGACAGCAATCCTGTGGAGTTACGCCTTCCTGAAACGGGAGATACCATCTTGTTCGAAGTGTCTTATACTATTTTGGAGATTGCTTTTGCAAAATCAAAAACGATAGGGGATATAGCCAAGCGATTTGAGACTTATTTAAATCTTATCCAAGGCTTTTTAAGACAGCATGGGCATGAGTTGCAAGGAAAAGGTATCCATCCTGCCTGGCAACAAAACGATAACAAACCAGTTGCTCTCCCCCGCTATCAAATGCTCATGGCCTATCTCAGATTGTCTGAACAAGTTCCCAAAGGATCTTGTCATGCCTTTCCAGATTATGGTGCCTTTATCTGTGGAAACCAGGTCCAGCTTGATGTGACCAAACACAATTATCGTCGTGTTCTTAATGCTTTCAACAAAATTGAAGCAGCCAAGGCCTATCTTTTTGCAAATTCCAGCTTTTCGGGTGCGGACTGGAAAACAAGGATAGCTAGGGATATTTTTTGGGAGGAATCCATGCATGGCTTACTCAAACCCAATGTTGGTGTTTATCCAGAAGATTTTCAGGATGATCAAGCCTACCTAATCTACCAGTCTCAAACAGCCATGTTTACGGTCGTTCGTCGAGATAAAACCTATTATTTCCCTCCTCTGTCTGTCGTAAACTTTTTGAGTCAACAAACCATAGATGCCTTGGATTTAGCCGCCAAGTCCTACCAGATTAGGCCCTGTCTTGAGGATTTGGCCCATCATCGTAGCTACCATTATCAAGCCCTAACTCGCCGTGGCACCGTTGAATTTCGCAGCGTTTGCACACAACCTTTGGAGCTTACCTTTGCTCCGACAGCTTTTCATTTAGGATTAATGGAAAATTTGGCAGAGCTTGAAGCTTATTTAGCAGAAGCACCATTTTTTACGCAATATGGAAGAGATTACCCCTCCCTCCGCAGGAAATTTGCTAGTCCTTTTTTATCAGAAATCGAAAAAAATCATGTTCGGGAATTCTCGGAAAAACTCTTGGATTTAGCGATTGAAGGACTAGAAAAAAGAGGATTTTCAGAAGAAAAACACCTCTTAAAACTAAAAACATCAAAAGAATGAGATAAGGAGAAAAATCACCTTCACTTAAGGGTGATTTTTTTGAGAAAAAAGACTTGCGTGACTCTTAGAACTATGGTATTATATAAAAGTTCTCAATTGAGAACATTAGATGACCAACAAAAAAACTTCAAAAAAAGTTAAAAAAAGTTGTTGACAAACACTTAAAAAGTTGGTAAACTAAGATAGTTGTCTCGCAAGAGACATCATGACCCTTGAGAACTGAACAAGACGAACCAAGTTGGGATTGAATTTGATGTTTAATCCCGTCAATAAAAACAATAAACGGATAAGCCAGTCGGCTTAGCCGGACAAACAATTATATTTATATGAGAGTTTGATCCTGGCTCAGGACGAACGCTGGCGGCGTGCCTAATACATGCAAGTAGAACGCTGAAGAGGAGCTTGCTCCTTGGATGAGTTGCGAACGGGTGAGTAACGCGTAGGTAACCTACCTGGTAGCGGGGGATAACTATTGGAAACGATAGCTAATACCGCATAATAGTTTTGGTCGCATGACTGAAACTTGAAAGGGACAATTGTTTCACTATCAGATGGACCTGCGTTGTATTAGCTAGTTGGTGAGGTAACGGCTCACCAAGGCTTCGATACATAGCCGACCTGAGAGGGTGATCGGCCACACTGGGACTGAGACACGGCCCAGACTCCTACGGGAGGCAGCAGTAGGGAATCTTCGGCAATGGACGCAAGTCTGACCGAGCAACGCCGCGTGAGTGAAGAAGGTTTTCGGATCGTAAAGCTCTGTTGTAAGAGAAGAACGTTGAGTAGAGTGGAAAGTTACTCAAGTGACGGTATCTTACCAGAAAGGGACGGCTAACTACGTGCCAGCAGCCGCGGTAATACGTAGGTCCCGAGCGTTGTCCGGATTTATTGGGCGTAAAGCGAGCGCAGGCGGTTTAATAAGTCTGAAGTAAAAGGCAGTGGCTCAACCATTGTATGCTTTGGAAACTGTTGAACTTGAGTGCAGAAGGGGAGAGTGGAATTCCATGTGTAGCGGTGAAATGCGTAGATATATGGAGGAACACCGGTGGCGAAAGCGGCTCTCTGGTCTGTAACTGACGCTGAGGCTCGAAAGCGTGGGTAGCGAACAGGATTAGATACCCTGGTAGTCCACGCCGTAAACGATGAGTGCTAGGTGTTAGGCCCTATCCGGGGCTTAGTGCCGGAGCTAACGCATTAAGCACTCCGCCTGGGGAGTACGGCCGCAAGGCTGAAACTCAAAGGAATTGACGGGGGCCCGCACAAGCGGTGGAGCATGTGGTTTAATTCGAAGCAACGCGAAGAACCTTACCAGGTCTTGACATCCCTCTGACCGGCCTAGAGATAGGCTTTCTCTTCGGAGCAGAGGTGACAGGTGGTGCATGGTTGTCGTCAGCTCGTGTCGTGAGATGTTGGGTTAAGTCCCGCAACGAGCGCAACCCCTATTGTTAGTTGCCATCATTCAGTTGGGCACTCTAGCGAGACTGCCGGTAATAAACCGGAGGAAGGTGGGGATGACGTCAAATCATCATGCCCCTTATGACCTGGGCTACACACGTGCTACAATGGCTGGTACAACGAGTCGCAAGTCGGTGACGGCAAGCTAATCTCTTAAAGCCAGTCTCAGTTCGGATTGTAGGCTGCAACTCGCCTACATGAAGTCGGAATCGCTAGTAATCGCGGATCAGCACGCCGCGGTGAATACGTTCCCGGGCCTTGTACACACCGCCCGTCACACCACGAGAGTTTGTAACACCCGAAGTCGGTGAGGTAACCTTTATGGAGCCGGCCGCCTAAGGTGGGATAGATGATTGGGGTGAAGTCGTAACAAGGTAGCCGTATCGGAAGGTGCGGCTGGATCACCTCCTTTCTAAGGAACTCCTTATGGGGAAACGGATACTTGAGTTTGTCTTGTTTAGTTCTGAAGGGTTATACCCATCGGTATGTGGGGCCTTAGCTCAGCTGGGAGAGCGCCTGCTTTGCACGCAGGAGGTCAGCGGTTCGATCCCGCTAGGCTCCATAGGATATAAGTTCCTACTAAACTGAATAAAGTGAAGTTGAACACGTGACTAATTTCTTAGTAAATTTCTCGCCCTTTCCTAGACTGCGAGCAGTCGTCGTCAGGTTTCGAAATTTATACAGAAATTTCCGCAAGCGGACCGTCACTTTGT